>NZ_JBFBIK010000010.1:0-109205 GCF_040685555.1 Sphaerisporangium sp. NPDC088356 | reverse complement strand
CCCCGCCTGCCACCAGGCGGGGCGCCGGCTTTCGTTCCGGTGACACCTCAGGAGCGTCGTCGCCCGCTCAGCCGTACAGCCTGCTCAGCCCTACAGTCCGCTCAGCCGTGCAGCTTGCTCAGCCGCGTGCCCCGCTCAGCCGCGCGCGTGCTCGGCCGCGACCAGGGCGGCGGCCAGCTGGACGGCGACCAGCGTGCGGATGGCGAGCGGCCGCCCGGCGGACTCGACGGCCGCCTCGTCGCACCACCCCTCGAACAGCTCGCCGAGCCGGGCGCGCTGCGCGCGGATGGCCGGGGTGAGGTTCCCCGCCGCGAACTCGGCGTCCAGCATGCGGCAGAAGGTGCCGGTGAAACGGAGCCGGCGCATGTGGAGCGTCTGCCGGTTGCCGAACTGCTCCGCGACGGTCGCGGGCCGGTCCGCCCCGGGGTGGCCCTCCCACTCGTCGGCGAACTTCCGGTACGTGCCGAACATGTCCTCGGCCGAGCGGCGGAACGGCGAGTGGACGGTCAGATCGCGGCGCACCGCGTCCATGGCCGCCAGCAGCATGTCGAGCAGCTCCCGCTGGGCGGCCAGCCCCGTCTTCAGCACCTCACCGTACGACGTGGCGGTCGGGGTCGCGTCGGAGATCCGCTCGTCGGCCCAGTACGGGAGCTCGGTGATCAGGTGCAGCGCGCCGAACCTGGCCGCGTAGTCCGCGCTGCCGCCCCCGCCGCCGAAGACCTTCGCCTGCCGCGTGCCGCCCGGCGTGAGGTACACGGCCGGGGCGATCATCGTGGCGCCGGGCAGTTCGGGCTCGCCGTGGTGCAGCGGGATGCCCTCCAAGGCCGGCAGCTCGGTGAGCCGCGCCGCGAGGACGGGGTCGTGGCGGTTGAGGTAGAAGTAGGCGCCGCTGTACTCGCCGTTGTGCAGGGAGTAGACGAACGTGGGCCGCACCTCGTCCATGAGACGCATCAGCGCCTCGGTCTCCGGCAGGCTCCGCTCGAAGGAGTAACCGTCGCCGCTGAGCGGGAACGTCCACTCGACCTGGTCGTTCCAGGCGGGCCGGTAGAAGTGCCGGGCGTAGTGGCGGCGGTCGCCCGGGCGGGCGTACCAGCCCTCGTTCAGCCGCGCCCCGTCGGGATCCACGCAGGGGATCAGGTGCCAGCGGTAGCCGAGCCCCTCCCGCAGCTCGGCGTCCTCGCACAGCCGCCGGATGAGCCGGCTGACGGTGAGCGAGCCGATCGGCTCGTTGGGGTGGGGCCCCCCGATGATCACTGCGTCGCGGGCGCCGCTCCCCACGGTCAGCGCCCGCAGCGGCTCGCCCAGCCGGGAGGTGCCGATCCCGCGCAGCCGTACGAGGCCGGGGTGGCGCCTGGCGAACTCGTCCAGCTCGGCGTGCATCTCGTCCACGCTGGGGAACCTGTCGAAGTCCGGGACCCCTCGCATCTGCTCGCGCACGTCCATGGCATCGCCTCCAGTTGCTCGCCCCGAGATTCCTCGACCCGGCCTCCTCGTTGTTTTGCCCCTATTTGTGGGAGTTCGATTGCATCTAAGCCGTCGGCGTGAACGGCCGGAGTGTCAGCGCAGCTCGCGCTTGAGGATCTTGCCGCTCGCGGTCATCGGGAACGCCTCGCGGAACTCCACCAGGCGGGGGTACTTGTAGGCCGCCATGTTCTCCTTGGACCAGCCGACCAGCTCGTCCTCGGTCAGCACCGCGCCCGCCTTGAGGATCACGTACGCCTTGATCTCCTCGCCGTGCGAGGCGTGGGGGACGCCGACGACGGCGGCCAGCGAGACCGCCTCGTGGGTCATCAGGACCTCTTCCAGCTCGCGCGGGTAGACGTTGAACCCACCGCGGATGATCATGTCCTTGGCGCGGTCGACGATCGAGTAGTAGCCGTCGGCGTCCCTGGTGGCGATGTCGCCAGTGCGGAACCACCCGTCCCTCATGACCTCGGCGGTGGCCTCGGGCCGGTTGTAGTACCCCTTCATCACGTTGTGGCCGCGGATCGCGATCTCGCCCGGCCCCTCGCCCTCGACGGTCTCCCAGCCCGCGTCGACCAGCTTCATCTCGACGCCCCACACGGGGGTGCCGATCGACCCGGCCTTGGCCGGCCTGCCCGGCTGGTTGAAGCTGGCCACCGGCGAGGTCTCCGACAGGCCGTACCCCTCCACCACCGCGAGGCCGAAGGTCTTCTGGAAGTCCTTCAGCACCTCGACGGGCAACGACGCGCCGCCCGCGACCGCCGTCCGCAGCGTGACGGGCACCTCGGCGCCGTCGGCGTGCACCGAGGTGAGCATCGCCCAGTACATGGTAGGGACGCCCGCGAACAGGGTGACGCCCTCGTCGCGCATCAGCGTCAGCGCGGCGGCCGGCTCGAAGCGCGGCACCAGGACCAGGGTCGCCCTGCGGCGGAAGCCGGCGTTCATGATGACGGTCTGGCCGAACGAGTGGAACAGCGGCAGCGTCGCGAGGAAGACGTCGTCGCCCGCGAGCTCGAACATCTCGTCGGAGACGATGGCGTTCATCAGCATGTTCTGGTGGCTCAGCTCGGCGCCCTTGGGCTGCCCGGTGGTGCCGCTGGTGTAGAGGATCACGGCCGTGTCGTCAGGGGCGGTCGCCACGGTCTCGAACTCCCCGGACATGCCGTCGAGCGCGCTCCACACCGTCCGCACGCCCTCGATGCCCGAGTCGGTGGCGAGGGGCGTGGCGGGCAGCAGGAAGAAGTCGTCGGCGTGCGGCCCGCCGGCCGGGACGGCCTCGCGGAACCCCGCGTGGCCCCGCTCGCCGAGCGGCAGGTCGGGGGTGCCCTCGAAGCAGAACAGCGCCTTGGCGTCGGAGTCGCGCAGGTGGTAGGCGATCTCCCGCGACCGCAGCAGCACGTTGAGCGGCACCACCGTGGCGCCCGACTTCAGGATGCCGAAGTAGACGAACGGGAAGTAGGGCAGGTTCGGGCACGCCAGCGCCACCTTGTCGCCCCTGCCGATGCCCCGCGACGCCAGAAGGTTCGCCACCTGGTTCGCCAGGGTGTTCACCAGGGAGTACGGCATCCGCAGGTCCCCGAGGACCACGGCGGTGCGGTCGGGATGCTCCCGGGCGCTGTCCTCCAGGACGACCGACAGGTTGAGCATGGCTGGTTCCTCCTCGCTGAGGCCGGCTACTTCCGTCGGGGCGGGCGGCCGAGGCCGCGACGCCGCCGGCGTCTGCGACATCTTGGCAGCCGATAGCTACTAATCGGTAACGAGCGTGGACGTGGGGCGACAACGGGCGTAAGTACGTGAAAGGTTGCTCAGCATCCCCCGGAGGCAACAATGCGATACGACTACGTCATCGTGGGAGCGGGTTCGGCGGGTTGTGTCCTCGCGAACCGGCTCTCCGCGGACCCCTCGGTGCGGGTGGCCCTGCTGGAGGCGGGCGGCGCCGACCGCAAGCTGGAGATCCGCGTGCCCGCGGGCTTCTCGAAGCTGTTCAAGACGCGCTACGACTGGAACTACAGCACCGCCAAGCAGGCGGAGATGTTCGGGCGCGAGCTGTACTGGCCGCGTGGCAGGACCCTCGGAGGCTCGTCCTCCATCAACGCCCAGATGTGGATCCGCGGCGTCCGCGCCGACTACGACGGCTGGAACCTGCCCGGCTGGTCCTACGACGAGGTCCTGCCGTACTTCAGGCGCTCCGAGCGGCGGGTCGGGTCGAACCGGGGCGGGGTGTACGGCACCGACGGTCCCATCTACGTCTCCGAACTGCGCAGCCCCAACGTGACGACACAGGCGTTCCTGCGCGCCTGCGAGGAGGTCGGGTTCACGAGGCTGGAGGAGCTCAACGGCGACTCCAACGAGGGGTTCTCCCAGACGCCGGTCACCCAGGACCGCGGGCGGCGGTGGAGCGCCGCCGACGCGTACCTGCGCCCGGCGATGGGCCGTCCCAACCTCACCGTGCTGACCGCCGCGCGGGTCCGCCGGGTGCTGCTCGACGAGGACGGCCGCGCCACCGGCGTCGAGTACGACGAGGGCCGGCGCGTGACGGCCGCCAGGGAGGTGATCGTCTCGGCGGGGGCCATCGGGTCGCCGCACCTGCTCATGCTCTCGGGGATCGGCGACCCGGACGACCTGCGCGCCGCCGGCGTCGAGCCCAGGCACGAGCTGCCCGGGGTGGGGCGCAACCTCATGGACCACCTGGCCTCGGCGGTCATGCTGGAGTGCCCCGAGCCCGTCACGCTCGCCGCGGCGGAGTCCCTCGGCAACTACGCGCGCTACCTGCTGAACCGCACCGGGATGCTGACGTCCAACGTCGGCGAGGCCGTCGCCTTCCTCAGGACCACCCCCGAGGAGCCCGCCCCCGACATCGAGCTGCTCTTCGCGCCGGTGCCGTTCTCCGACCACGGGTTGACGCCGCCTCCCCGGCACGGCGTCACCATCGGCGTCATCCTCCTCCAGCCCGAGAGCCGCGGCCGGATCACGCTGAACGACGGCGAGGTGGTGATCGACCCCTGCTACCTGACCGCCGAGGGCGACGTGCGGCGGCTGGTGGCCGGGCTCAAGCGGGCCAAGGAGGTGTTCGCGACCACGGCGCTCCGGCCGTACACGGGCGGGCCCATGGAGCCGTACGACGGCTCGGAGACCGACGAGGAGCTGGCCCGGTTCGTGCGCGAGCACAGCGAGACGCTCTACCACCCGGCGGGCACCTGCAAGATGGGCATCGACGACGACGCGGTGGTCGACCCGTCGCTGCGCGTCATCGGGGTTCCGGGGCTGCGCGTGGTGGACACATCGGTCATGCCGCTGCTCAACCGGGGCCACACCCATGCCCCTACGATCATGATCGCGGAGAAGGCGGCGGATCTCATCAAGGCCTCTTGACGTAAGCGGCCGCTTTCTCAAACCATGGAGCCCGGAGGTGCGTCAGGGATGACCGCAGGCGCGACGGACATCGATCTCTCGGACATCCCCTTCTGGGGGCTGCCCCAGGGCCGGCGGAACGACGCCTTCAGGCGGCTCCGTCAGCTCGACCGGCCGGTCTTCACCAAGGAGAACCACACCCCGTTCATCGGTGCCGGGGCGGGGTTCTACGCGCTGGTGCGGCACGCGGACGTGAGCGAGGCCAGCCGCAACGCCGGGGTCTTCAGCAGCGAGCCCACCTCCAACAGCATCCCCGACATGCCGAGGTGGCTGGCGGTCTACTTCGGCTCGATGATCAACATGGACGACCCCCGGCACGCGCGCCTGCGGCGCATCGTGTCCCGGGCGTTCACCCCGAAGATCCTCAAGAAGATGGAGGAGGACGTCGCCAGGGCGGCAGGCGAGATCGTCGACCGGGCGATCGCCGAGGGCCCCGGCGACTTCGTCCCGCAGATCGCCGCCCGGCTGCCCGTGCAGGTCATCTGCGACATGATGGGCATCCCTCCGGCCCACCACGACATGGTGCTCCGCAGTACGAACGTCATCCTGGGCAACGCCGACGCCGAGTACACCGGCATCCGGCCCGACATCACGCGATGGAACGTCGCCAAGGGCCTGGTGAAGTTGCTCCGCGCCGGGCACGAGCTCAGCGGCCTGGCCCGGCGGCTCGGCCGGGAGCGGCGCGGGAACCCCACAAGCGACCTCACCAGCATGCTGGTCAACGGCGAGGAGCACCTGACCTCCCAGGAGCTCGGGTCGTTCTTCATCCTGCTGGTAGTCGCGGGCAGCGAGACCACGCGCAACGCCATCTCACACGGTCTGAAGCTCTTCACCGACAACCCAGAGCAGCGTGAGCTGCTGCTGGGGGACTTCGAGACCCACATCCCGGGCGCGGTCGAGGAGATCATCAGGTACTCCACCCCGGTGATCCAGTTCCGGCGCACGCTCACCCGGGACCACGAGATGAACGGGCAGGAGTACAAGAAGGGCGACAAGGTCCTGCTGTTCTACAACTCGGCCAACCGCGACGAGGCGGTGTTCGCCGATCCCGACGCCTTCGACATCACCCGCAGCCCGAACCCGCACGTCGGGTTCGGCGGGCCGGGCCCGCACTACTGCCTCGGCGCGCACCTGGCGAGACGCGAGGTCACGGTCATGTTCCGCGAGCTGTTCACCCGGCTGCCGGAGATCCGCTCGACCGGCGAGCCCGACTACCTGCTGTCGAACTTCATCAACGGCATCAAGCACCTGGGCTACCGGACGAGCTAGCGCGGTCGTATGCCGGGTTTGACGTAAGTAATCGCTTTTATCAATCATGGAACCATGACTGTGGGGACGCCTCCGGAACGCAAGCCGATCACCTCGTACGACCAGATCAACCTGTCCGACTGGGAGTTCTGGGCCCGCCCCATGGCCGAGCGCGAGCACGCCTTCGAGTTGCTCCGCGACCGTGAGACCCCCGTCTTCTTCGAGGAACCGGAGCTGTCCTTCGCGCCGAGGGGCGACGGATACCACGCGATCGTCAGGCACGCGGACATCTTGGAGATCAGCCGCAACCCCGGCGTCTTCAGCTCGGGGGACGGCGGCGCGACCAACATCGCGGACATGCCCGCGGAGTTCGCCGAGTACTTCGGCTCGATGATCAACATGGACGACCCCCGGCACGCGCGCCTGAGGCGCATCGTGTCCAGGGCCTTCACGCCGAAGATGATCCAGAAGTTCGAGGAGGACGTCCAGACCGCAGCCGCCCGCATCGTCGACGACCTGCTGGAGACCGGGCCGGGCTGCGACTTCGTCACCGAGGTGGCGGCCCGCCTGCCCTTGAAGATCATCTGCGACATGATGGGCATCCCGGAAAAGGACTACCGCTTCATCTTCGACCGCTCGAACATCATCATCGGGCCTCCGACCCCGAGTACGTCCCCGAGGGCGACATGGACAGCGTGGTGTCCGCCATGCTCAACGCCGGTCTGGAGCTCCAGCAGCTCGTCCAGGACCTCGCCGCGTACCGAACGGAGAACCCCACGGGTGACCTGACGTCCTCCTTGGTCAGCGCCAACATCGACGGCGAGCGGCTGACCCTGCGGGAGCTCGGCTCGTTCTTCATCCTGCTGGTGGTGGCGGGCAACGAGACCACGCGCAACGCCATCTCGCAGGGCCTGCTCACGCTCACGCGCAACCCCGGTGAGAAGGCCCGGTGGCTGACCGACGTGGACGGCCACGCGCCCAGGGCGGTCGAGGAGATCGTGCGGCTGGCCTCGCCGGTCAACTACATGCGCCGCAAGGTCACCAGGGACTTCGAGCTGAACGGCACCCACTACAGGAAGGGCGAGAAGGCCGTCCTGTACTACTGGTCGGCCAACCGCGACCGCGCGGTCTTCGACGATCCGTACCGCTTCGACATCACCCGCGACCCGAACCCGCACGCGGGCTTCGGCGGCCCGGGCCCGCACTTCTGCCTGGGCGCCCACCTGGCCAGGCGGGAGATCACCGTGATGTTCCGCGAGCTGCTCCAGCGGGTGCCCCAGATCGAGGCGGGCCGGCCGAAGAGGTTGTTCTCCAGCTTCATCAACGGCGTCAAGCACCTGCCCTGCGACTTCTGAGGCTCCTGCGGCCCGTTCTCCGGGCGGGCCGCTAGGAGGCGGGCGTCGTCGGGCGGATCGAGGCGAAGACCGTGTTGATGTCGGGCAGCAGCTCCTTCTTGCTGTCCGGCACCGACATGTAGACGATCACCGGCAGGTCGGCGCCGGTGCTCACCGCGCCGACCACCAGGGTGGTCTTGGCGCCGCCCGAGAGGATCTGGTACGCGACGACGCGTGCGGGACGGCCGCCGACGGCAAGACGCTGCTCCGCCGTCTTCGCCACCTTGTTGCCCGCGGGGAAGAACTTGTTGCGCGCCGCGAACGCCACCGAGCTGATCACCGGAGTGAGATCCTCGGGCTTGTCCGCGGAGTACTTGGTGGCCAGAGACTTGGCGAGCGGGCCGGTCATCACCTGGGCGAACTGCGGGGTGCCGGCCGCGTCGCTCCCGGCGGCGACGTACTGGCGGGTCATGAAGCCGTAGGTCGTCTGCACGTGCTGCGAGCGCAGGTCGAGCCGCCAGGGGCCGCCCAGCCTGGCCACGCTGATCGCCGACGCCTTGTCGGTGAGGATGCCGGCACGCGGCGAGGCCTCGCCGGAGTACCTCGGCAGCCTGCCGATGGACTGCGGCTTGGTCGTGGCCTGCTTGCCCGAGGACGAGGACGACGCCTTGGGCGTGCTCTTGCCCGAGCCCTGCGTGCCGGCCTCGGCGCCGTCGGCGGACGAGCGCAGCGGGCCGGCGAGGAACGCCCACAGCAACGCCGCCACCAGGGCCACCGCGACGGAGGCGATGAGCGCGAACAGCCACACCCGCCTGCCGCCCCCGGTGTCGTCGGGCTCCTCGCCCATCGCCTCGTAGTTCTCGCCGAAGACGGTGTTCCAGAGCTCCTGCTGGCGCTCGGGGGGCGGCGTCTTCGGGCCGCTGATCTGCCCGGCCGTGACGAACGGCTTGTAGGGGTCGTGCTCCTGCGGGGACGCGGCGTGGCGCTGCCCGCGCTGCTCGCGCTGCTCGGGGGCCGCCGTCGTGCCCGCCGGACCCGTCTGGCCCATCTGGCTCATCTGGCTCATCGACCCGGAGACGCGGATGGTGGCCTCGGTGCCGGCCGGGACGTAGGCGGGCGCGGGCGGGGCGTCGTCGGGGAGCCTGAACGGCTGCGGGGGCGCCTCCGGGGCGTACTGCTGCCGCGCCGCGCCCTGCTGGGGGAACTGCTGCGGCCCGGTCGCGGGCGGCGCGTACGGCTGTGGCCCGGTCGCGGGCGGCGCGTACGGCTGTGGCCCGGTGGACGGCGGGGCGTACGGCTGAGGACCCGTGGGCTGCGGTCCCGTGGGCTGCGGGGTGTACTGCTGCGGCCCGGTGGACTGGGGAGCGTACTGCTGCGGGCCGGAAGGCTGGGGAGCGTACCGCTGGGGTCCGGCGGGCGGCGCGAAGGGCGACTCGGACGGGGGCGGCGGCGGGGGGAACGACGTCTGGACCGGGGCCTGCTGGGACGCCTCTCGCGAGGTCAGCGGCGCGTACTGCTGGGTGGCCTCCCAGGACGACTGGGGGTCGGACGTGGCGCGGCCGCCGTAAGGGAGCGGGTCGAACACCGATGCCGAGGCCGGCGGAGGGGGCGGGGGAGGCGGGGGCATTTCCGGCCATGCCGGGGGGTTCTCCGGCCATGCCGGAGGCCGCGTGGGCTGGCTGGTGTGCTCAGGAGCCATCGCTGGCGAACCTCCCGACATCATGCCCGGATTGGGGGTGCTCGGCATGATCTCATGCGAAGCGGGGGTGTCCGCAGGAGAATTGGAGAAAGCCCCGCGGAACTGCAGGCCTGTCGGATCGGTCGGAGGGTCCTGCATCGGCAGGCCGTCCTCCGCGGGATCCGGGCCGCGCTCCGGTTCATACGAGTTCACCACGGCGAAAAGCGTAAACTAACGGGACATATGAGGTCACAACGGATCTACCCCATTGAGTAGCTGTGTGACCGAATTCCCCTGGCCACCAGGGGTGCCGTGGAAACGATACGAAGTCCGATTGCTCGCTGCGCTACCCTTGGACTATGCGTGGCAGGACCCTGCTTCTTAGCGGGCCGCGTCGACTGAGCTGAGACACCGGTCGATGCGGCTGCCCCTCGTGGTCACGGGGGGTTTCTTTATTGGTCAAGCCATCCGCGCTGAGTCAACCGAGGGACATGGCCGTGAGTGACGAGCAGTACGATCCGCAGGCGCTGCAGGCGAAGTGGCAGCCGCGGTGGGAGGAACTGGACCCCTTCCGGGCAGGTGAGGACGCCGCGGACGAGCGTCCCCGCAAGTACATGCTCGACATGTTCGCGTACCCTTCCGGTGACCTGCACATGGGCCACGGCGAGGTCTTCGCGATCGGTGACGTCATCGCCCGCTACTGGTTCCAGCGCGGCTACAACGTGCTGCACCCCGTCGGATGGGACTCCTTCGGGCTGCCCGCGGAGAACGCCGCGATCAAGCGCGACGCGCACCCCGCCGAGTGGACGTACGCCAACATCGAGACCCAGGCCAGCTCCTTCAAGAGGTATGGCGTCTCCTTCGACTGGTCGCGCCGCCTGCACACCAGCGACCCGGAGTACTACCGCTGGAACCAGTGGTTGTTCAACCGCTTCTTCGAGCGCGGCCTGGCCTACCGCAAGGGCGGCCTGGTCAACTGGTGCCCGAAGGACCAGACCGTGCTGGCGAACGAGCAGGTCGTCGCCGGCCGGTGCGAGCGCTGCGGGTCCGAGGTCGTCCGGCGCGAGCTGACCCAGTGGTACTTCAAGATCACTGACTACGCCGACCGCCTGCTGGACGACATGGCTCAGCTGGCGGGCGGCTGGCCCGACCAGGTGCTGACCATGCAGCGCAACTGGATCGGCCGGTCCGAGGGCGCCGACGTCCGGTTCGAGATCGAGGGCCGTGACGAGCCGGTCACGGTCTACACCACCCGCCCGGACACCTTGTACGGCGCGACGTTCTTCGTGGTCGCGGCCGACGCGCCGCTGGCCGAGGAGATCTGCGCCCCCGAGCGGCTGCCCGCGCTGGAGTCCTACCGCGCCGAGGTCGCCAAGCTGAGCGACATCGAGCGACTGTCCACCGACAAGGAGAAGACCGGCGTCTTCCTGGGGCGCTACGCCGTGAACCCCGTCAACGGCGAGCGCATCCCGGTCTGGGCCGCCGACTACGTGCTGTCCGACTACGGCCACGGCGCGATCATGGCGGTGCCCGCGCACGACCAGCGCGACCTCGACTTCGCGCTGAAGTTCGACCTGCCGGTGCGGGTGGTCGTCCACACCGGCGCGGCCGATCCGGGCGAGAGCGGCGTAGCGACCTCCGGCGAGGGCACGCTGGTCAACTCGGGCCCGCTGGACGGCCTGACCAAGACCGAGGCCATCTCGCGGATCATCGAGGTGCTGCGCGAGCGCGGCACCGGCACGGCGTCGATCAACTTCCGCCTGCGCGACTGGCTGCTGTCCCGCCAGCGCTTCTGGGGAACCCCGATCCCGATCATCCACTGCCCCGACTGCGGTGAGGTCCCCGTCCCGGACGACCAGCTGCCGGTCACGCTGCCAGACCTGCGTGGCGAGGCGCTGGCCCCGAAGGGCGTGTCTCCCCTGGCCAGCGCGACCGAGTGGGTCAACGTCGCCTGTCCCAAGTGCGCGGGCCCCGCCCAGCGCGACACCGACACGATGGACACCTTCGTCGACTCCTCCTGGTACTTCCTGCGCTACTGCTCGCCGGGCTTCGAGGAAGGCCCGTTCGACGTCGAGCAGGTCAGGCGCTGGGGCCCGATCGACCAGTACATCGGCGGCCAGGAGCACGCCGTGCTCCACCTGCTGTACTCCCGGTTCTTCACCAAGGTCCTGCATGACATGGGCATGGTCGACTTCACCGAGCCCTTCACGCGCCTGATCAACCAGGGCCAGGTGATCAACCAGGGCAAGGCCATGTCCAAGTCGCTGGGCAACGGCGTCGACCTGGGCCAGCAGATCGACGCGTTCGGCGTCGACGCCGTCCGGCTGACCATGATCTTCGCAGGGCCGCCCGAGGACGACATCGACTGGGCCGACCTGTCGCCCGCCGCCTCGCAGAAGTTCCTGGCCCGGGCGTTCCGCGTCATGGCCGAGGCGGGCGCCGCCTCAGCCCCGGGCGTGGACTTCGCGACCGGGGACGTCGAGATGCGCAAGGTCACCCACCGCACGATCGACGAGGTCACCCGGCTGGTGGAGTCCCATCGCTTCAACGTGGCGGTCGCCCGCATGATGGAGCTGACCTCCGCGACCCGCAAGGCCATCGACTCCGGCCCGGGGGCGGCCGACCCGGCCGTGCGCGAGGCCGCCGGGACCCTGGCGGTCATGCTGTCGCTGGTCGCGCCGTACGTGGCGGAGGAAGGCTGGGAGCGGCTCGGGCACGGGCCCACGATCGCCCGCGGCGGCTGGCCGGAGGCTGACCCGGCGCTGCTGGTGCAGGACTTCGTCACCTGCGTGGTCCAGGTGGCGGGCAAGGTCAGAGATCGCCTGGAGGTCTCCCCATCGATCTCGCAGGCGGAGCTGGAAGAGCTGGCGCTGGCCTCCGACAAGGTGCGGGCCCATCTCGCCGGAGCACCCCGCAAGGTGATCGTGCGGGCGCCCAAGCTCGTCAACATCGTCCCCTGAGCCCGTCGCGCGGCCAGGCCGGAGGCGCGGCTGAAAGCAAGACCGCCTGAGCGCTCACCCAGGGTGGGCGCTCAGGCGGGGGCGGGCGTGTGCCGGGCCGGCGGGGTCAGAGCTTGCGGAGGACCGCGACGACCTTGCCGAGGACGGTGGCCTCGTCGCCCGGGATCGGGTCGTAGTTGGCGTTGTGGGGCACCAGCCAGACGTGGCCGTCCTTGCGCTTGAAGGTCTTCACCGTGGCCTCGCCGTCGATCATCGCCGCGACGATGTCGCCGTTGTCGGCCACCGGCTGCTGGCGCACGACGACCCAGTCGCCGTCGGCGATGGCCGCGTCGATCATCGAGTCACCGGCGACCTGGAGCAGGAAGAGCGTGCCCTCGCCCACGAGCTGCTTGGGAAGGGCGAAGACATCCTCGACCCGCTCCTCGGCCAGGATGGGACCACCGGCGGCGATGCGCCCGACCAGGGGGACGAAGGTGGCCGTCGGCCGGGTCATCAGGGGCTCCTCCCCGCCGGGGGCGACGGGGTCGACCCAGAGCGCGGGCTCGCCGGGCAGGCGGACCTCCAGCGCGCGGGGCCGGTGCGGATCACGGCGGAGATAGCCCTTGCGCTGAAGCGCGGTCAACTGGTGGGACACGCTGGAGGTGCTGGTCAGCTGGACCGCCTCGCCGATCTCTCGCATGGAGGGCGGGTAGCCGCGCTGCTGCACCGAATCGCGGATCACCTCGAGAATCTTGCGTTGCCGTGGGGTGAGACCGAGGGAGTCACGCCTGCGCACCGCCAGATCGCTGACAACCGTGCCGATCTCGTCCTGCTCGCTCATAAGCTCCTCCTCGCCGGGCGCCTGGGGGACGCTCCGTCACGCCATGCCCGCCCCGGCCGGCTCCCGATACGTGTTCCCGATGTCGCACACAGCGACAATAACCCTGTTCAAGATCGTCATCAAACAGTTGTTCGAGAGTCGCCGAATTCGAAGACAATCTGGTGAACGCCATCGTACGGGAGTTCGATCGATATCGTGTTCGACTTTGCGATCTTATGCCTGTGGAGCCCCGCAAGTCGATCACGCGAGCGATCCGCGTGCGGGTGGGTCGGGTCCGCGGCCCGGTCCGGGGCGCCGCGGCCCCCGGCGGGCCGCGACACGCCGGAGGGCGCTCGTTCGCCCTGATGGGCGGCCGATTCTCGCTCTTCGGTCCGGCCGACTTGCGTTCATGGAGCGGCACTCCTACGGTTAGACCACAACATCTAGTAGTTACACCGATGTGGTTATCCATAAGTTGTGTTTCCGTCAACGCACTCGGAGCATCCGCAGTGCGTGCGTGAGCGTATTCCCGTTTAGGCGGGAAGGCCCGAAAGCATGGTGGAATGCGGAAACATACGGCGGCTTATCCCTGAGGCTGGCGCCTCGGGAACCTCGTCATTCGAGGTGGTGCCGGCGTAACTCGTGGGGGCCGCGAGAAAAGGGAGGCGACATGCATTGTCCGTTCTGTCGTCATCCCGACACGAGGGTCATCGACAGCCGTTCCACCGAGGACGGCGCGGCGATCCGTCGCCGGCGCACCTGCCCTGAGTGCGGGCGCCGGTTCACCACCCAGGAGACGGTGCTCCTGATGGTGAGCAAGCGCAGCGGGGTCACCGAGGCGTTCTCGCGCGACAAGGTGATAGCCGGGGTGCGCCGTGCCTGCCAGGGCCGGCCCGTCAGCGAGGATTCGCTCGCGCAGCTCGGCCAGCGCGTCGAGGAGAGCATCCGGGCCACCGGCTCGGCCGAGATCCCGGCTCACGAGGTGGGCCTGGCGATCCTCGGCCCGCTGCGCGAGCTGGACGAGGTGGCCTACCTTCGGTTCGCCTCCGTCTACCGCGGTTTCGAGACGCTCGCCGACTTCGAGGAAGAGATCGAGCAACTGCGGGCGGCGCGGGCCGCGAAACACAGCTGAACATCTGACATCCAAGCGGGCCCGGCACGCCGCCAGGCCGAGGAGCACCGCTGGACCCCCGCGCCGGGGGATGCGGACGGCGCGACGAAGTGTTTCCGACACGAGGGCTCTTTGGGGCCCCGGAAGGGGGAGATCATGACGGAGACGGTGAGTGGCTCAGTGGGTCGTGGGGGCAAGCGGCCCCACAAGGGCTTGAAGATCAAGCGCATCCACACCACGCCCGGTGTGCACCCGTACGACCAGGTGCGCTGGGAGCACCGTGACGTCGTCATGACGAACTGGCGGGACGGCTCGATCAACTTCGAGCAGCGTGGCGTCGAGTTCCCCGACACCTGGTCGGTCAACGCCGCCAACATCGTGACCACGAAGTACTTCCGCGGCGCCGTCGGCACGCCGCAGCGCGAGGTGAGCCTGCGCCAGCTCGTCGACCGTGTCGTCGGCGTCTACACTCGCACGGGCCGCGAGCACGGCTACTTCGCCTCCGAGGAGGACGCCGAGATCTTCGACCACGAGCTGAAGCACGCGCTGATCCACCAGATCTTCAGCTTCAACTCGCCCGTCTGGTTCAACGTCGGCACCGCCTCACCTCAGCAAGTGAGCGCTTGCTTCATCCTGGCGGTGGACGACGAGATGGAGTCCATCCTCGAGTGGTACAAGGAAGAGGGTGTGATCTTCAAGGGCGGTTCCGGCTCCGGGGTCAACCTCTCCCGCATCCGTTCCAGCAAGGAGCTGCTGTCGAGCGGCGGCACGGCCAGCGGCCCGGTGTCGTTCATGCGCGGGGCCGACGCCTCCGCCGGCACCATCAAGTCGGGTGGGGCGACCCGCCGGGCGGCCAAGATGGTCGTCCTCGACGTCGACCACCCCGACATCGAGGAGTTCATCGAGACCAAGGCGCGCGAGGAGGACAAGATCCGCGCCCTCCGCGACGCCGGGTTCGACATGGACCTCGGCGGCAAGGACATCGTCTCGGTGCAGTACCAGAACGCCAACAACTCGGTCCGGGTCTCCGACGAGTTCATGCGCACCGTCGAGGCGGGCGGCAAGTTCGGCCTGCGTGCCCGGCTCACCGGCGAGGTCATCGAGGAGATCGACGCCAGGTCGCTGTTCCGCAAGATGGGCAAGGCCGCCTGGGAGTGCGCCGACCCCGGTGTGCAGTACGACGACACCATCAACGACTGGCACACCTGCCCGGAGACCGGCCGCATCACCGCGTCCAACCCCTGCTCCGAGTACGTCCACCTCGACAACTCGTCCTGCAACCTCGCCAGCATCAACCTGCTGAAGTTCCTGCGCGAGGACGACACCCTCGACGTCGAGAGCTTCGTCAAGCTGACCGAGCTGATCATCACGGCGATGGACATCTCGATCACCTTCGCCGACTTCCCGACCGAGAAGATCGCGGAGACCACCCGGGCGTACCGCCAGCTCGGCATCGGCTACGCCAACCTCGGCGCGCTGCTGATGGCCACCGGCCACGCGTACGACTCCGACGGCGGGCGCTCGGTCGCCGCGGCGATCACCAGCCTGATGACCGGCGTCTCCTACCGCCGCAGCGCGGAGCTCGCCGCGATCGTCGGGCCGTACGACGGCTACAAGCGCAACGCCGAGCCCCACAAGAGGGTGATGCGCAAGCACGCCGCCGCCAACGACGACCTGCGCGCCGACAGCGCCCTCGACCGGCCGATCCTCAACGAGGCGACCAAGCAGTGGCAGGAGTGCCTGCGCCTCGGCGAGAAAAACGGCTAC
Source organism: Sphaerisporangium sp. NPDC088356 (assembly GCF_040685555.1). NCBI lineage: Bacteria > Bacillati > Actinomycetota > Actinomycetes > Streptosporangiales > Streptosporangiaceae > Sphaerisporangium > Sphaerisporangium sp. NPDC088356. The sequence goes on along the minus strand of NZ_JBFBIK010000010.1, from coordinate 93,433 downwards.
AGGAACGCACAAGCCTCGTTGTTGGCTCCGACTGGAACAATCGGACTAATGATGGATTGTGACACTACGGGCATTGAGCCCGATTTGGCGCTGGTGAAGTTCAAGAAGCTCGTCGGCGGCGGGTCGATGCAGATCGTCAACCAGACGATCCCGAGGGCGCTCCGGCAGCTCGGCTACCAGCCCGAGCAGGTCGAGGCCATCGTCGAGTACATCGGCGAGCACGGCCACGTGATGAACGCCCCCGGCCTCAAGCACGAGCACTACGAGGTGTTCGACTGCGCCATGGGCGCGCGGGCGATCGCCCCGATGGGGCACGTGCGCATGATGGCGGCGACCCAGCCGTTCCTCTCGGGCGCCATCTCCAAGACCGTGAACCTGCCCGAGTCGGCCACCGTCGAGGACATCGAGCAGGTGTACCTGGAGGGCTGGAGGCTCGGCCTGAAGGCCCTCGCGGTCTACCGCGACAACTGCAAGGTCGGCCAGCCGCTGTCGATCGCCAAGAAGACCGAAGAGAAGGCCGCGGAGCCGGTCGTCCAGGTCGTCGAGGTGCCGAAGCCCAAGCGGCGCCGCCTGCCGAACCAGCGGCCGAGCACCACGACCCGCTTCACCGTCGGTGGGGCCAAGGGCTACATGACGGCGTCGTCCTACCCTGAGGACGGCCTCGGCGAGGTCTTCCTGAAGATGTCCAAGCAGGGCTCGACCCTGGCCGGTGTCATGGACGCCTTCTCGGTGGCCATCTCTGTCGGCCTGCAGTACGGCGTCCCGCTGGACACCTACGTCAGCAAGTTCATCAACATGCGGTTCGAGCCGGCGGGCATGACCGACGACCCGGACGTGCGCATGGCGGCCTCGGTGGTCGACTACATCTTCCGCCGCCTGGCCCTCGACCACCTGCCGTACGACGAGCGGGCGGCCCTCGGCGTCTTCTCGGCGGCCGAGCGCGCGGCGCAGCAGCGCGGTGAGGACCCGGGCGCGCCCCAGGAGGTCATCATCGACACCGCCGCCCTCGCGCAGTCCGCGCCCATAGAGGAGAAGCACGAGGAGAAGACCGAAGACAAGGCGGCGGACGACAGGCCGGCGACCGGTGCGAGGGTCACCCCCGTCGAGTCCCCCTCGCGCACGAACGGCTCGGCGGCCGCGCTCGAAAGCCACCAGGGACGTACGGCCGACGCGCCGCTCTGCCTGACCTGCGGCACCAAGATGCGCCCCGCCGGCAGCTGCTACGTCTGCGAAGGCTGCGGCAGCACCAGCGGCTGCAGCTGATTCCCCGAAGTCATCCGGTCCAACCGGAACTTGGCGCTTCGGCTGCTGGGATCGCGAGGAGGTCCGGCCTTTTGGCCGGGCCTCCTCGCTATGAAGAGGCTCCGCGTGGCCGCAGAGGTGGTGGCGAGGTCGATGTGCACGCGGTTCTCGGGGTCGCGGCCATCAAGGGTCTGGCGGACTTCGGCGTTGAGAAATCCCCACGTATACCGTTTTTTGTGGATATTGTACTGATCGTTCTAGAATCTGTTACGTTCTGGCTATGGCGAGGCCGAGGCAGTTCGACGAGGGGCAGGCGGTCGACGCGGCGATGCGCGCGTTCTGGGCCGGCGGGTATGAGGCCACCTCGACGCAGGATCTGTGCGACGCCACGGGCCTTGGGCGCAGCAGCATCTACAACACCTTCAAGAGCAAGCACGACCTGTTCGGCAGGGCGCTGAGCCACTACATCGAGGCGGTCTCCGGCCGGCAGATCGAGCTGCTCGACGGTGAGGTCCCCGTGCGGGAGAAGTTCCGCACCCTGCTCCTGCAGGTGGTCGACGACGAGTGCGGCGACCGGCTGGGCTGCCTGGCCGTCAACGCCGGCATCGAGCTGGCCTCCCACGACCCCGAGGTGGCCGGCCTGCTCAAGCGTGACTACGACCGGCGCGTCGAGGCGATGCGGGAGGCGATCGAGGCGGGTAAGCGCGCCGGCGACATCGCGCCCGGCCGGGACGCCCTGGCTCTGGCCCACTTCATCCACGCCATGTCGGGTGGGCTGCGGGTCGCCGCCCGAGGTGGGGCCGACCGTGCGGCGCTGGAAGCCGTGGTCGCCACCGCCCTCGCGGCCTTATGAGCGGTTCTTCGCCCTCGTTTTGTACTGATCAATCCAAAATCATGGAGCACCCGTGCCTCTCGCTGTCTACCTCCTAGGCCTGGCGGTCTTCGCCCAGGGGACCTCCGAGTTCATGCTCGCCGGGCTGCTCCCCGAGATCGCCGCGGATCTCGGGGTCTCCATCCCCGACGCCGGGTTGCTGATCTCCGCTTTCGCTCTCGGGATGCTGGTGGGCGGGCCCCTGCTCGGGGTCCTCACCCTCCGATGGCCACGCCGCACGTCCTTGCTGACCTTCGTCGCCGTCTTCGTGGTCGCGCACGTCGCCGGAGCGCTGACGGCCAGCTATGGGGTCCTGCTGGCGACCAGGATCGTGGCCGCGTTCGCCTACGCGGGGTTCTGGGCGGTCACGGCGGTCACGGTCGTGGGCATGGTGCCCTCCAACGCGCGCGGCAAGGCCCTGTCCATCGTCACGGGCGGCCTCACCATCGCCACCATCCTCGGCGTCCCCGCGGGCACGTTCGTCGGCCAGCACTTCGGCTGGCGCGCGGCCTTCTGGGCGGTCACCGCGGCGACCGCGCTCACCGCGATCGGCCTGCCGGCCACCGTTCCCGGGGGCCGTCTCACCGGCGAGAGCGCGCCGGACCTGCGCCGGGAGTTGCGCACCATGGCCAACCCCCGTCTCTGGCTCGCGTACGGCATGACCGGGCTGTCGGCCGGCAGCGTGGTCGTCACCTTCAGCTATCTCGGCGCGCTGTTGACGGACACCACCGGACTGGACGAGTCCTGGGTTCCCGGGGTGCTCGCGCTGTACGGGGTAGGGGCGCTGATCGGCATCACGATCGGCGGCCGGGTAGCCGACGCGCGGCCCTTCGGCACGCTGTACACGGGGGCGGTGGGCATCATCGTCGTCTCCGTGCTGCTCGCGCTGACCCTGACCATCGCGCCCGCGGTCGTGGTGCTGGTCTTCTTCCTGGGGTTCTTCGGGTTCTTCGTCAACCCCGCGCTGAACGTCCGCATCTACTCGATCGCCGGAGAGGCCAGGACGCTCGCCGGTGCCACGGTCTCCTCGGCGTTCAACATCGGGGTCACCGTGGCCCCGTGGCTCGGCGGGCTCGCCATCGGCGCGGGCCTCGGGTACCCGGCCGTCGCCTGGACCGGTGCCGCGCTGGGCGTGGTGACCCTCGCCACCGTGCCCCTCGCCTCCGCCCTGGGCAGGCACCCGCGAGACGCTGACCCCGCCCCGTCACTCACGGCGACCTGACCTCCGCGCGCCGGCGGGCGGCCGGTCACGCCCCGATGCGGGTCAGGAGGTTCGCGGCTGTACGAGGAGCACGGCCGATCGCCGGTCGTGCCGGTTCCCGCTGGTACGAGCCCGCAGCTCGTCGACACCGCACTGGTGGCCGGCCGGCCCTCATACACTAGGGCCGTTGTAGGGCGTGGAGGTGGCGGGTGGACAGGTGGGTCGAGGTCGGTGACCGGGCCTGGGTGCGGCGCCACACCGAGCTCGACCTGTCGCTCGGCCTGGTGGCGGGCGACCGCGCCTGCCTGGTGGTCGACACGGGCCCCGACGAGGTGGGGGGCGCCGAGTTCGCGGCCGCCGTGCGAGAGCTGACCGCCCTGCCCTGGTCGGTGGTGCTGACCCACGCGCACTTCGACCACAGCTTCGGCACGGCGGCGTTCGGGGAGTGCCCGGTCTGGGCGCATCCCGCCTGCGCGACCGACCTCGCCCAGACCGGCGAGGCGCAGCGGGCGATCTGGGCGCGGCACTACCGCGACCAGGGAGCCCCTGAGTCGGCCGCACGCATCGAGGCCGCACGACTCGTGCTGCCCGGCAGGCTGGTCGAGGGCACGACCCAGATCGGCTTCGACGGCAGACTCGCCGAAGGCACCACCACCCGCGGCCCGGTCGAGGGGATCGCGGAGGACGACCTCGGTGGCAGGCTGGTCGAGGGGGTCGCTGAGATCGATCTCGGGGGGCGGCTGGTACGGCTGTCGCACCCCGGCCCGGGGCACACCGATCATGACCTGGTGGTGCACGTGCCCGACAGCGCCCTGGTCTTCGCGGGAGACCTGGTGGAGCAGGGGGCGCCCCCGTCGTTCGGCGACGCCTTCCCGCTGGCGTGGCCATCCGCTCTCGACAGGGTGCTCGGCCTCGGGGCCCGTACGGTCGTGCCGGGGCACGGCGATCCGGTGGACGCCGCGTTCGTGGCCCGCCAGCGTGCCGAGCTCGCCGAGGTGGCGGAGCTGTGCAGGGCGGTCGAGGCCGGAGAGCTGACGGTGCCCGAGGCGCTCGCCCGCTCCCCATACCCGGAGAGCTTCACCACCGACGCCCTCGCCAGAACCGCCGCCCTACCCCGCTGACACCCTTCCAGCGGCAGGGGCCGAGCGCTCATCGCGTACGAGCACGCCGCCGCTCTGCGTCTCCCCTGGTCGCCCTCGCCGTGCCCGCCGTCGGACGCCGCTCGCGCTGATCTCGCGCGGTGGCGGTCAGGCGGCGGGGGCCGGCCCGCCTGTGGGTGGGAAGCGGATGACGTTGCGCCCGGTGTACGCCTGGAGGTGCACCACCTTGGACTCGCTGGAAGGCCTCCGACCGTGTGCCGATCGGATGTCGCGCACCTTGTGCCGTGGCACGTACGCGGGCACCACCGAAAGCCTTTTCATCCCAGCCCCCCGGCGTGATGATTCTGTTAGATGAGATGTCTACAGAGGACGGCCTAAGACTATTGTAAAGATCTCTAGTACGGCAGCGTGCGTCCGGAGGGCGAGCGCAGATCAAGGCCGAAGGCCCTGCTCGTGCGGCGGCCCCCTCGGGGCGTGGCGATCGTGATGCGCCTCATCGCTCTTCTCCCTCCGGTCGTGGCACCGAGTGCCTGAGCAGACTATTGCTCCCGCCGCTTGACGTCTTCTTGTTAAGCGCTTGCACTCTCTCGCGTGCCGGACGCCCATCCGGTCATAGCGTGCTGACCACGGCGAAGCCGCCCGGTGCGAGGCGGAGTACGCCGCCGGCCTCGGCCCCCGTGACGAGGTCCGTCCCGGTCACCGCGATCTCGTGTTCGGTGGCCGTGTGGTTGAGGGCGAACAGCCGGCCGCCGCTCCTGCGTACCAGCTCGACGCCCACGGGGACGGGCGCGGCGGGGACGCCCGCGCAGGCCAGGACGGCGGCGTAGGCGTCGTCGTCGAGCCGGGTGGACACGTAGAACGCCTGTCCGGCGCCGTGACGGTGCCGGGTGATCGCCGGCAGGCCGTCCAGGTCGCCGCCCCGGTACCACGCCTGCGCCGTGGCGCCGCGCGTCTCGACGCGCTCGCTCCAGATCGAGCCGTTCACCGTACGAGGCCCGCCGCCGCCGTCGTCGTGCAGGCGGATCGGCACGGGCTCGTCCAGGGGGAGGAACTCGTCGACCCGGATGCCGAGGAGGTCGCGGAGCGCTCCGGGATGGCCGCCGAGCCGCACGCGGGCGTGCTCGTCGGCGACGCCGCTGAAGAACGAGACGACCAGCGTGCCACCGCCCTCGACGTACCGCGCGAGGTTGCGGGCGGTGGCGTCGGAGACCAGGTAGAGGCTCGGGACCAGCACCACCGGGTACGCGGACAGTTCGCCGGACGGGTGGGCGAAGTCGGTAGTGACACCACTACGCCACAGCACCCGGTGGGCCTGGTGGAGCGCGTCCAGGTAACGCGCCTCCGGCGAGGGGAGCCCCGGCGCCTCCACCGCCCACCAGGATTCCGGGTCCCACAGGATGGCCGCGTCCGCGAGAACGTCGCCCGAGACGTCGGCCAGGCGGGGGAGCAGGCGGCCGAGGTCGCGGATCTCGCGGAAGATCCGGCTGTCGGGCCCCGCGTGCGGCACCATCCCGCCGTGCCAGAGCTCGGACCCGCCCCGCGAGGCCCGCCACTGGAAGAACATCGCCCCCCGGGACCCCCGCGCGATGTGCTGGAGGCTGTGCAGGGCGATCTGGCCGGGCCGTTTGGCCAGCATGCGCGTTCCCGTGTAGACGATCCCGGCCGCCTGCTCCATGAGCAGCCACGGCCGCCCTCCCGCCCACGCGCGCGCCAGGTCGGCGGCGAACGCGGTCTGCTCCGCCGCGCGCTCGCGGTCGCCGGGGTAGTGGTCGATCGCGACGAGGTCCACCTCGCCCGCCCACTCCCAGTTGTTCACCGGCACCCAGCTCCCGAACACGAAGTTCGTGGTCACCGGCACGTCCGGGGTCAGCCCGCGCAGCACGGCCCGCTGGGCGCGGTAGTGGCCGAGCATGGCGTCCGACAGGAAGCGGCGGAAGTCGAGCGCCTGCGAGGGGTTCGGAAGGTACTGCGTGGCGCGCGGCGGCGCGATCTCGTCCCAGTCCGCGTAGGCCTGGCTCCAGAACGCGGTGGTCCAGGCGTCGTTGAGGGCGTCGAGCGAGCCGTGCCGGGCGCGCAGCCAGTCGCGGAACGCCGCCGCCACGTGGTCGCAGTGGCACCACGTGCCGTACTCGTTGTGCACGTGCCACATGGCCAGCGCCGGGTGGTCCCGGTAGCGCTCGGCGAGCGCGCGGGCGACGCGCACCGACGCCTCCTGGTACGCCGGAGCGCACACGCAGTAGGTGTCGCGGCTGCCGTGCGCCAGCCGGGTGCCGTCGGCGGTCACGGGCAGCGCGTCGGGATGGGCGAGGCCGAACCACGGTGGGGGAGAGGCCGTGGGGGTGGCCAGGTTCACCTTGATCCCGCCCGCGTCGAGCAGGTCGAGCACGTGGTCGAGCCGGTCGAAGGCGAAGTGGCCCGGGGAGGGTTCCAGCGAGGCCCAGGAGAACACGCCCACGGTGACGAGGGTGACCCCGGCCTCGCGCATGAGCGCGACGTCCTCGTGCCACACCTCCTCGGGCCACTGCTCGGGGTTGTAGTCGCCCCCGTAGCAGAGCCCGTCCATCCCCCTCGGCCACTTCACGCCGCGTTCCCCGCCCGTCGTCCCGGCCCGTCCGGCGAGCGCGGAGTTCGTATGGTGAGCAAACTAAGTACGCGGGTGCGGTCGTGTCAACGTGGCAGAAGCACGGCCCCGGCGGCGTTGACGTTTGTTCGTATAGTCGGCAAACTAATTCGCGAGTCCTTCCCTCGTGTCGTACAGGAGCGCAGCAATGCCGTACCGTCCCCCTCTGATCGCGCACGAGTACTTCAGCGCGGATCCGCCGGAGCTCCCGGTGCGCGTGCAGGGTGAGCAGGGCCTTTCGGCGCTCACCCGGGCCGAGCTGACGGCCGTGGACGGGCGGGGCGCGACCTTCAAGGCCTCGACCTCGGCGGACGAGGTGCTGGTCGTCCAGGTGGCGGTGGCCGGCGAGGGGGTGATCCGCGTCAGGCTGGGCGAGGACGCGGAGGCCCGCACCCGCTCCGCGCGGGTCATCGAGATGGTCCACCCCGGCGACTTCGCGGGCGCGCGGGTGGAGACCGGTGACACGGGGGTCGTGGTGGACGCGGGCGCCGTACGGGCGGAGATCACCCTGCATCCCTGGCACCTGCGCTTCACCGACGCCGAGGGCCGCCTGCTGACCGAGCAGGATCCGGGCCACGTGGACATCAGCGGCCGGCTGCGCACGCTGCCGTTCGGGCGCTCCCTGGTCGACGGCGTGACCGTGGCCTACCAGGAGAGCCTGGCCGCCCAGCCCGACGAGCACTTCGGCGGGTTCGGCGAGAAGTTCACCCCGCTCGACAAGCGCGGCCAGCGCCCGCTGATGTGGAACTTTGACGCCTTTGGCGCTGAATCCGATCGTTCGTATAAAAACGTGCCTTTCTACGTGTCCAGCCGGGGATACGGTCTCCTGGTGGACAGCGGCATGCCGGTGGAGTTCGACGTCTGCCGCGCCACGCACAGCTGCGTCGAGATCGTCGTCCCGGACGACCTGATCGACTACTACGTGATCGGCGGGCCGGGCGTCCCCGAGATCCTGGCGCGGTATGACCTGCTCACCGGCGCCCCGGCGCTGCCGCCCAAGTGGGCCTTCGGGAGCTGGATCTCCTCGGGCTTCTTCAAGGACACCCAGGAGCGGGTGCTGGAGCGGGCCGGCAAGATCCGCGAGCGGGGCATCCCCTGCGACGTCCTGCACCTGGACTGCTACTGGCAGGTCAAGGGGCACTGGTCCGACCTCAGATGGGACCCGGAGAGCTTCCCCGACCCGGAGGGGATGCTGGCCACGCTCAAGGAGCAGGGCTTCGAGACCTGCCTATGGATGAACCCGTACATCTCCCACCTCAGCCCCGTCTTCACCGAGGCCTCGGCCAACGGATACTTCCTGAAAAAACAGGATGGTGAGGTCTACGTCGCGGACTCCTGGCACGGCTCGTACCCGGCCTGCGGCATCGTCGACCTCACCAGCCCGGCGGCGGTCGAATGGTTCAAGGGCCTGCTGCGCCCGCTGCTCCGGCAGGGCGTCTCGGTCTTCAAGACCGACTTCGCCGAGGGCGTCCCGGCCGACTCGGTGGCCTCGAACGGCATGACCGGCACCGAGTTGCACAACGTCTACGCGCTGCTGTTCAACGACGCGGTCTCCGAGGTGACCCGCGAGGTGAACGGGCACGGCATGGTCTGGGCCCGCTCGTCGTTCCTCGGCGGCCAGCGGCACTCGGCCCAGTGGGGCGGCGACACCTACACCTCCTTCCCGGCGATGGGCAGCACGATCAGGGGCGGGCTGTCGCACGGCCTGTCCGGCATCCCGTTCTGGAGCCACGACGCGGGCGGCTTCACCGGCACCCCGGCCGACGACCTGTACGTCCGGTGGGCGCAGTTCGGCGTGCTGTCCCCGCTGGTCCGCTTCCACGGCACCACCAGCCGCGAGCCGTGGGAGTTCCCCGAGGTGGAGCACCTCGCCGTCGAGGCGATCAGGCTCCGCTACCGGCTCATGCCGTACATCTACTCGGCGGCGGTCGAGGCCACGCGGACCGGCGCCCCGATGATGCGCGCCCTGTGCGTCGACTACCCGGACGACCCGGTGGCCTGGCAGGCCGACCTGGAGTACCTGTTCGGGCGGGACCTGCTCGTGGCCCCGATGACCTCCCCCGAGGGCACCCGGAAGGTCTACCTGCCCGCCGGCGAGTGGGTCGATTACTGGACCCATGAGGTGCACACCGGCGGCCGGTACATCGCGGTCACCAAGCCGCTCGACCAGATCCCTCTGTTCGTGCGGCACGGCGCGCTCATCCCGGTCACCGAGGTCCGCGACACGGTCGGCGCCGAGCCGTTCGCCGAGGTCACCGTCGTGAGCTACGGCGACGGCGGGCGTACCACCATCAGGGACGTCGACGGGGACACGACGGTCACCGCCACCCGGGAGGGCGACGTGCTCCACGTCAGCGTCTCCGGCCCCAAACAGATCACCAACGTCGAGATCGCTCCCGTCGCCGGCGCCCCCGCCACGGTCGCCGCCGGCCAGCAACCCCCTGGAGAAACACCATGTCCAAGCTAGGGATCGTCGTCGCGCTGGCCGCGGCGGCGGTGACACTCGCCGCCTGCGGCTCATCGGGTTCCCCGGACACGAGCGGCGGGGGCGGCTCCGGCGAGGCGAAGACCCTGACCCTCTGGCACTACGAGGGGGCGACCAGCGCGATGGGCGTCGCCTGGGCCGACGCCATCAAGCAGTTCGAGGCCAGCCACCCGAACGTCAAGGTGAAGTTCGAGGAGAAGAGCTTCGAGCAGATCCAGAAGACGGCCGGCATGGTCCTCGGTTCCGACCAGGCCCCGGACCTCATGGAGTACAACAAGGGCAACGCCACCGCCGGCCTGCTGTCGAAACAGGGGCTGCTCACCGACCTGAGCGAGCAGGCCACCAAGCGGGGCTGGGACAAGCTCCTCAGCCCGAGCCTGCAGACCACGGCCCGCTACGACGACAGGGGCGTCATGGGCTCGGGCAGGTGGTTCGGCATCCCGAACTACGCCGAGTACGTGATGGTCTACTACAACAAGGATGCCTTCGAGAAGCAGGGCATCAAGGTGCCCGCGACGTTCGACGAGTTCACCGCGGCCCTGGACAAGTTCGCCAAGGCGGGCATCACGCCCCTCGCCGTCGGCGGCGCCGAGTACCCTGCCCAGCAGATCATGTACCAGCTGGCGCTCAGCAAGGCGCAGCGCCCCTGGGTGGACGCCTTCCAGCTCTACAAGGGCAAGGTCGACTTCCACGGCCCCGAGCTGACCTACGCCGCGACCACCTTCGCCGACTGGGTGAAGAGGGGCTACATCAGCAACGAGTCGGCCGGGATCAAGGCCGAGGACATGGGCACCTCGTTCATCTCCGGCAAGTTCCCGATGATGGTCTCGGGAAGCTGGTGGTACGGCCGCATGAGCTCCGACATCAAGGACTTCAAGTGGGGCACGTTCCTGTGGCCGGGCAACCAGATGAGCGCCGGCTCCAGCGGCAACCTGTGGGTCGTGCCTGAGAAGTCCAAGAACAAGGACCTGGCCTATGACTTCATCGACCTGACGATGAAGAAGGACATCCAGAACAAGCTCGGCAACGCGGGCGGCGTCCCGGTCGCGGCCGATCCCACGGCCATCACCGACGAGAAGAACAAGGAACTGATCGAGAACTTCAACAAGCTCTCGGCACAGGACGGCCTCGCGTTCTACCCCGACTGGCCCGCCCCCGGCTACTACGACACCCTGGTCGCCGGTGTCCAGGAGCTGATCAACGGCAGCAAGGCCCCGGACAAGGTCCTGGACGAGATCGCGCAGCCGTACAACGACAACCTCGCCGACATCGGCAACTGATGGCGGTCCACGCTCCGGCGCGCCCGGCCACGGCGCGGGCGCCCGAGCCGGTCCGGCGCCGTCGCGGGGGCGCCGGGTACTGGGTCTACCTGGTGCCCAGCGCGGTGCTCTTCCTCGCGGTCGTCATCGTGCCGTTCCTGATGAACATCGGCACCAGCTTCACCAGGTGGAGCGGTGTCGGCACCCCCAGGTGGATCGGGCTCGACAACTACCGGCGGCTGCTCACCGACGAGACCTTCTGGGCCTCGTTCCAGCACAACGTCGCGCTGATCGTCGCGATGGCGATCCTGCCGACCATGTTCGGGCTGGTGCTCGCCGCGGCCCTGTTCGACTACATCGGCAAGAGGTTCGGGGCCCGTACGGCGAGCGCGCTGCGGGCCGCGTACTACCTGCCGCAGGTGCTGCCGGTGGCGGTCGCCGGAGTGGTGTGGGGCTGGATGCTGCACCCGTCGTACGGCGCGCTCAATGAGGTGCTGAAGGCGGTCGGGGTCGGCTCGCTGGCGCAGAACTGGCTGGGCGACCCCGACATCGCCCTGGCCTCCGTCATGGGGATCATGGTCTGGTTCCAGCTCGGCTACCCGGTCGTGATCTTCATGGCGGGGTTGCAGCGGGTCGACCCGGCGCTGTACGAGGCGGCGGAGATCGACGGCGCGTCCTGGTGGCGGCGGTTCTGGCACATCACGATCCCGCAGATCAGACCGGAGATCTTCGTGGTCCTGCTGACCTGCACGATCGCCGCGCTCAAGGTCTTCGGCCCGATCTTCGTGCTGACCAGGGGCGGTCCCGGCAAGGCCACGATGGTGCCGTCGTACTTCAGCTACCAGAACTTCTTCGAGAAGGCCAACGTCGGCTACGGCTCGGCCATCGCCACCGTGCTCGCGATCATCATCGTGATCGTGACCTTCCTCTTCCTGCGGGTCCAGGAGCGCAAGCCATGACCTCCCTCTCAGTGCGAGGCGCGAGCCCCGTACGGCCCGGCCACGCGCGCGGCGCCGCCCACGGTGCCGGTCCCGGCAGGTGGGCGATCCTGGCCGCGCTCGTCGTGCTGGCCCTGGTGATGCTCCTGCCCTTCGTCGTCGTCACGCTCAACGCCGTCAAGACCCCGGCGGAGTACTCCTCGAACGGGCCGCTGAGCCTGCCGCACGGCATCTACCTCGACGGCATCATCGACTTCTGGAACCGCGTCGACTTCGGCCGCAAGCTGCTCAACAGCACGCTGATCAGCGCGGCCGTCGCGGTGCTCGCCGTGGTCCTGTCGGTGCTCAACGCCTACGCCCTCGGCATCGGCCGGGTGCGGGGCCGCCTGTGGATCCTCGTGCTCTTCCTCGTTGCCAACACGCTCCCGCAGGAGGCGCTGGCCTACCCGCTCTACTACCTGTCCAAGGAGGTGGGCCTGTACGACAGCCGGCTGGCGGTGATCCTCATCTTCACCGTCGTCCAGAGCGCCTTCGGGACGTACCTGCTGTCGGCCGTCCTCGGCGACTTCCCGAGGGAGATCATGGAGGCGGCGGCCATGGACGGGGCCGGCAGGTGGAAGGTGCTCTGGCGGATCGTCGTGCCGATCAGCCGCCCCACGCTGAGCGTCCTGATGATCTTCTTCTTCATCTGGACCTGGAACGAGTTCTTCCTGCCGCTGATCTTCCTGATCTCCAACGACAACCAGACCGTGCCGGTGGCCCTCGGGGTGCTGCAGGGCGACAAGATGATGGACGCCACCATGTCCAGTGCGTCCGCGCTGCTCGGCATCGTGCCGGCCGTCGCGTTCTTCCTGATCTTCCAAAGGACGCTGACCCGCGGCGTCACGGTGGGCGCCATCAAGTAGCTTCGCGCCCGCACCCCCCTTTCGAAAACCGCGTCAACCACCTGACCTGGAGGCGCCATGTCCCTTCGACGACCCTTATGGATGGCGGCCGTCCTCGGCCTGCTCATGACCCTGCTCGTGGCACCCGCCAGAGCGGCCGGGGACTTCCCCTTCCGAGATCCCGCACTCCCGCTCGCCCAGCGGATCGACGACCTGCTCGGACGGCTCACGCTCGCCGAGAAGGTCTCCCTGCTCCACCAGTACCAGCCCGCCATCCCGCGCCTCGGCATCGGCCTGTTCAAGACCGGCACCGAGGCGCTGCACGGGGTGGCCTGGTCCACCGACGTCGACAACGGCGGCAACGTCGTCACGGCCAACGGCACGGTCTTCCCGCAGGCCGTCGGCCTGGCGAGCACCTGGGACACCGAGCTGATCAAGAAGGTCGGCGCCGCCGTCGGCGACGAGGCGCGCGGCTTCAACGCCCAGAACCCGAGGGTCTGGGGGCTGAACCTGTGGGCCCCCGTCGTCAACCTGCTGCGCGACCCTCGCTGGGGACGCAACGAGGAGGGCTACTCCGAGGACCCGCTCCTGACCGGCGCGATCTCCACCGCGTACGGCTCGGGCATCCAGGGCGACGACCCCGACCACCTCAGGGCCGCTCCCACGCTCAAGCACTACCTCGCCAACAACAACGAGGTGCGCCGCGACACGACCTCATCCAGCCTGCGGCCCCGGGTGGAGCAGGAGTACGACCAGGCCGCGTTCAAGCCCGCCATCGCGGCCGACGCCGCCACCGGCGTCATGGCCTCCTACAACCTGGTCAACGGGCGTCCCGCCACGGCCAACCCCGACCTGAACGCCGTCGTACGGTCGTGGACCGGCAGGGACCTGCTCAACGTCACCGACGCGAGCGCGCCGAACAACCTCGCCGGCTCGCAGGCGTACTACCCGGGCCTCACCGAGGCCGACGCCGCCGCCCTCAAGGCGGGCATCGACAGCTACACGACCGACAACACCGACGCGGGCCCGACCACCACGGCCATCACCAACGCCCTCTCCCAGGGACTGATCAAGGAGTCGGACGTCGACACGGCCGGCCGGCACATCCTGAGCATCCGGTTCCGGCTCGGCGAGTTCGACCCGGACGGCGGGCCGTACGGGAAGATCGGCAAGGAGGTGGTCAACAGCCCCGAGCACCAGGCGCTGAACCGCCGGACGGCGGCCGAGGCCATGGTGCTGCTGAAGAACTCCGGCAAGACCCTGCCCCTCCCGGCCACGACCAGGAAGGTCGCCGTGGTCGGGCCCCTGTCCAAGACCCTGTACACCGACTGGTACTCGGGCGACCTGCCGTACCGCGTCACCCCGCTCGACGGCATCAAGGAGCGGCTCGGCGGCGCCGGCACGGTCACCGGCACCGAGGGCGCCGACCGCATCGCGCTCAAGGACGTCGCGACCGGCAAGTACGTCACCGCGGGCACCGGCGCGGCCGGGGCCGTCCTCAAGGAGGGCGCGACCACGGCCGGCGACACCGAGAAGTTCGACGTCTTCGACTGGGGCCAGGGCATCCTGACGCTGCGCAGCGTCGCCAACGGCAAGTACGTCGGCTACAACTGGTCGAACTTCGTCAACGACCAGGACCAGCCCAGCGGGTGGTTCGTCCAGCAGCAGTTCAAGCTCGAACCGCAGGCCGGCGGCGCGTACCTCCTGCGGTACGCCGGGTACGAGACCGCCTACGACTGGTTCGGCCCGAACAAGTACCTCAAGGCGAACGCCGACGGCACCCTGGCGCTCACCACGGCCGACCAGGCGGCGAGGTTCGCCAAGGAGACCGTGAGCAGCGGCGTGGACGCCGCCGTCGCGGCGGCCAAGGGCGCGGACGCGGCGGTCGTCGTGGTCGGCAGCATGCCGTTCATCAACGGCCGCGAGGACCACGACCGCATGGACATGAACCTCGCCCAGGGGCAGGAAGCCCTGGTCAAGGCGGTCCAGAAGGCCAACCCGAACACCGTCGTGGTGCTGGAGAACAGCTACCCGACGACGATCGGCTGGGAGCAGGCGAACGTCCCGGCGATCCTGTGGACGACGCACGCCGGCGCCGAGACCGGGCACGCCCTGGCCGACGTGCTGTTCGGCGACGCCAACCCGGCCGGGCGCCTGACGCAGACGTGGTACAGGTCGGCCGCGGATCTGCCCGACATCCTCGACTACGACATCGTGAAGACCGGGACCACCTACCTGTACTCCGAGGCCAAGCCGCTCTACCCCTTCGGGCACGGGCTGAGCTACACGACGTTCGGCTACCAGGGGCTCAAGCTGGCGTCCAACTCGGTGAAGCCGGACGGCACGGTCGAGGCCACCGTCAAGGTCACCAACACCGGCAAGGTGGCGGGTGACGAGGTCGTCCAGCTCTACACCCACCAGCGGTCCTCGCGGGTGAAGCAGCCGGTCAAGCAGCTGCGCGCCTTCCAGCGCGTGCACCTGGCCGCCGGGCAGACCAAGACGGTGACGCTCTCGTTCAAGGCCGCAGACCTGGCCCTGTGGGACGTCACCCGGAACACCTGGGCCGTCGAGAAGGCCGAGCACGACGTGCTGGTGGGCGGCTCCTCCGACGGTGTCCGCCAGCGCACGACGCTGAGCGTGAAGGGCGAGAAGATCCCGGACCGGGACCTGTCCAAGGTGACGCGGGCCGCCGACTTCGACGACTACGCGGGCGTCGAGCTCGTGGACGAGACGAAGGTGTCCGGCGACGCCGTGGGCAAGACGGACACGGGTGACTGGATCTCCTTCAAGGGCGCGGGCCTCGGCAAGGGGGCGACCGGCTTCACCGCCGGAGTCGCCGCCACGGCCGCCGGGAAGATCGAGGTCCGCCTCGACTCGCCCACCGGAAGGCTGCTCGGCACCGCCCAGGTGCCGGCCACGGGCGGCGTCTACTCCTACACCGAGACCACGGCTCCCCTGACGAGGACCGGCGGCGTCCACGACGTCTACCTCGTCTTCACCGGCGACCTCCGCATCAAGGACTTCTCATTGGCCAAGTAGACGATCCTTGACCGGATAGGCGGAACGGCGCCGCTCTTCTCGCGAGGCGGGGCGCCGTTTCCGCCATCTGTCGTCTCCGCAACGTCCTTCCGCCTGCAGAGGTCGGTCGTCAACTCAAAGACCCGGGAGGGGCCAGCCACTCCACCGGTTGACCTGTGGTCCTCGCGATGCTTTCGAAGTCGCGGTCATAGTGCAGAACGATCAGGCAGTTGAGCTCAGCGGTTGCGGCGACTGAATCCATGTCAGCGGCGGCAGGTCAGGGTGCACCAGACGATTTTGCCGCCGGTGGGGGGCCATCTGTAGCCCCAGCCGGTGGCGAGGGCGTCGACCAGGAACAGGCCGCGGCCGCCCTCGTCGTGCGGCTCGGGTGTGTTGACGGCGGGCACGGCGACGCTCGAATCCCAGACCTCCATCACCACGTGGGCGTCCTGGAGGCAGAGATCCACCCACACGATCTCGTCGCTTCCGTAGGCGCATTGCTGGGTGCCGGGGTCCTGGCCGGCTTTGATGGCATTGGTGACCAGCTCTGAGACGATCAGCTCGGCGGTGTCGGCGAGCTCGTGTCTCTTCCACTCCGAGAGCACTCGGCGTACGTGCCGCCGCGCCTGAGCTGCGGCTTCGGGGCGCGCCAACAGCTCCAGATACTGTTGCCGCCTTCTGGTGCCGGTCATGGTTCCCTCGCTCTTGCTGAACACCGAATACTCAATCCGCTAAATCAGGCGATCACCGTGGGCGTGGTAAGGCTTTGCGATGAGTTCGGCTTTCCCGGATGCGCCTACGTAGTCGTGATTTCTTGCCCCAAGCCTGGAGGCGGCGCATTACGCTTGGTAGCGAATTGACTACGGAATGACTTCAGAGTTGTTCTGAGGTCAGTGAGTCAGGTCTGGCCAGGTGTCGCGAGGGGACCTCATGACCAAAATGATCGATATCGACCCCGAGGAGTCGCCGCGTGCTCGGTTCGCGTACGAGCTTCGCCGGCACCGATTGGCGGCGGAGCTCACCCAGAAGCAGTTAGGCCGCAGGATCGGCTTCTCCACCAGCGCGGTGGCCATGGTCGAGACGTCCAAGTTCCGGCCGTCCGAGCGGTTCGCCGAGCTGTGCGACGAGGTCTTCGGCTTCGACGGCGTCATGACCCGCCTCTACGCGGAGGTCTGGCCGCCCCCACCCCCCGTCCCGGCCCACTTCCGCGACTGGGCTGTGGAAGAGCAACGCGCGACTGCACTTCGGTTCTGGGCCCCGCTGCTCGTCCCGGGCATGTTGCAGACCAAGGGGTACGCCCGCCAGATCCTGTCGCGACTGCCCGGTATCTCCGCGGAACTGCTGGAGGAACGGGTGGCGGGCCGGATGCAGAGGCAGGCGGTCCTGTCACGTGACAATCCACCGGTGATCACGACTCTGATCGACGAGGGCGTTCTTCGTCGGCCTATCGGCGGTCCCGCCGCCATGCGGGAACAACTCGAACGCCTCCTGGAGATGGCACAGCATCCCAAAGTAACCGTTCAGATCGTGCCTTATAGCGCGGAGGCGCTTTCCGGGCTGAATGGCGCCTTCACCATTGCCGAGATGCGGGGTAATCCGTATACGGTTCGGGTGGAATCGCAGCCTCGGGGACGAACGGTGACGGACAGGAGCACGATCGCTGACCTGGTCAACTGTTTTGATGCCTTACGGGCTGACGCCTACCCGCAACACCTGTCCTGCAAGATGATCGAGGAAGTGGTGAAGCACGAGTGGACCTGAGCGGTGCGCAGTGGCGCAAGTCCAGCCTGTCCGGTAGCGACGGCGGCGAGTGCGTCGAGGTGGCTACCAACCTGCCCGGTGCGGTGGCCGTACGTGACTCCAAGAATCCCCACGGACCCGCCCTGGTCTCCACCCCCGGCGAGTGGAAGTCGTTCCTCGGCGGCGTGAAGGTCGGCCGGTTCCCCGGCTGAAAGTCGACGAACCCCGAGAGCCCTCGGCCGGATAGTCGGGCCGAGGGCTCTGTGCCGCATACCTTCGTCGCGCTGTGTCCTGCCTGCTCAGGCGGGTCCCGATTGTCATGCTCGCCGGCGCCGTTGTTTGTCCAGTGAGCGAGATGTGTGCTGGACAACCGGGCGGCGGCTAGACAGATGTCCACAGCCAACCGACGAAGGGACAGGACATGAACCGTCAGCCTCGTGGGCGTCTTGCCGCAGGACTGGGCCTCGTGACAGCGGCCCTGCTGGGGGCGACTTTCGTCGCCCCGGTCGCCACCTACGCGTCCACCGCTTCGAGCAGCCACTCTGCCCGCGTCCTCGCGAACAGCTGCGGCCTTCCGACGCAGGCTCACCCCAACAGCGTCTGGCTGCCGCCGAGCTTCTCGAACTGCCGTGACTGCCTCAACCGGGCATACGTACTGAACACCCAGTACGGGCTGAAGACCTACTGCACCTACAACCCGAGCAACGGCAAGACCGACCTGCACAGGGACAATTAGTAGACCGGCGAGCAGGAGAAGGACCTGGTTCACAGCCGGCTGATCGTTAACGTACCCGGATGAAGTGCCCGCCGCTCTGGATGCCCGTCCCCGACGGACCAGAGGGGCGGGCGCTCCACCGCCGGACGACGCCAGCTGGTGAGAGTGCGGCGGCGACACCCGCATCGATCTTCATGGGGGCCGGTGCGGAGTGTGGAAGTCCTCGCGTGATCACATGTGGCGACCGCCGTACCGCGGCGTGGCGTCCTGTTTCATCGGCATAGAGAAGTGTCGCGAGGTCGATAAGACCTGTGACTTCGCGCCCACTTGACTGGCGTGACAGCAAACCGTTAGGCATGGTCGCATCGCGCGTATCCCGGTAGTAGTCTCCTCGAAGGGTGAAAACGGCGATCGCATGCCACGGGGGCTAAATGGGGCGGCCGGAACGCGCTCTTGATCCTGACGCGGGCCCGTTACAGCGATTCGCGTTCGAGTTACGGCAGTTACGGGTGGCTGCCGAACTGCCGAGCTACCGTGAGCTGTCCAGGCGTGCGCACTATTCGGTGACGGCGTTATCAGAGGCGGCAGGAGGGGAGATCCTCCCCACGCTCGCCGTCACCCTGGCGTACGTGCGGGCTTGCGGTGGTGATCAGGAGCTCTGGGAGAAGCGCTGGCGGGAACTGGCGATGGAGCTCACCTCGGCCGATGCCGGCGAGCGGGCGCAGGCGGGGGAGGATCCGCCCTATCGGGGGCTGGTGACGTTCGACCCGGAAGACGCGGACCGCTTCTTCGGCCGCCAGGAGTTGGTCGCCGAATTAAGTACGCGATTGGGTGATACGTCCCTCCTTGCGGTATTTGGGCCATCCGGAAGTGGAAAGTCCTCGTTGCTTCGCGCGGGCCTCATTCCGGCGCTGCGGGACGGAGCCGTCCCGGGAAGCCAAGGATGGCCGGTGATCGTTCTCAAACCCGGCGAACACCCACTGGAGGAGCTGGCCATAGGCCTGGCGGCCGCGCAAGGGATTCCCGCTCCGTCGCTTCATGCCTCCCTGAAGGCCGAGCCCGCCGATGCTCGCCTCATCATCGGCCAAATCCTCGCGGGCCGTCCCGGGAAAGCACGCGTCGTGATCGTGGTCGACCAGTTCGAGGAGGTCTTCACCCTCTGCCGTGACGCGGCGGAACGGGCATGCTTCCTGGACTGGCTCCTGGCGGCGGCGGATGACACCGGGGAGCGGGCGCGGGTCGTCCTCGGGGTCCGCGCGGATTTCTACGCCCGGTGCGCGGAACATCCCCCGCTGGTGAGGGCACTGCGTGACCGGCAGCTGCTGATCGGACCCATGGATGAGGGCGATCTGCGGCAGGTGGTGATCGGCCCGGCGGCGCGGGCGGAGATCAAGGTGGAGCGCGCGCTCGTCGAGACCATCCTGCGCGACTGCAGGGGTGAGCCCGGAGCGTTGCCCCTGCTCTCGCACGCGCTGCTGGAGACGTGGAAGAGGTGCAAGGCCGGCACGATGACCCTGGCCGCGTACCGGGACGTCGGAGGGATCCAGGGTGCGATCGCGCAGAGCGCCGAGCAGGTCTACGACGAGTTCGGCGATCAGGAACGGCGACTGGTCAAGGACACGTTCCTGCGCCTGACGGCCCTTGGGGAGGGCACGGAGGACACCCGCAGGCGTGTCGCTCCGGCCGAGCTTCTGGCAGGGCCGAACGGCCCGGCGGTGGCGACCGTGCTCGCCCGGCTTACCGAGGCCCGGTTGCTCACCGTCGACGAGGACGGCGTGCAGGTGGCCCACGAGGCGGTCATCCGCTCCTGGCCCAGGCTGCGCGGCTGGCTCGCCGAGGACCGGGAGCTCGTCCGCCTGCTCCGACGCCTCACCGAGGCGGCGACGGAGTGGGAACAACACGGGCGCGAGGACGAGCTGCTCTACAGGGGAACCCGCCTGGCCGCGTGGGACGGTCGCGAGCTCGATCGGCTCAACGACCTGGAGTGCGCTTTCCTTGAGGCCGGCCGTGCGCGTGAGGCACGCGAGCGTGCCGCGGGCAGCCGGCGCCTCTGGGCGACGCTGGTCGGCCTGACAGTGGTGACGACCGTGGTTTCCGTGCTGGCCGCGATGGCGTTCGTGATGGCGAGGCGAGCCCGGGACGACCAGGATCTCGCCTACTCCCGCCGGCTGGCCGCCGACGCGCGGGGCCAGCTGCAACTGGACCCTCAGCTCGGCCTGCTGGTCGCCGAGCGCGCGTACGCGGTGAGTCACACCAAGGAAGCCGCCGCGGTGCTCCGGCAGGCCACCGTCGACTCGCGCGTGCGTTTCATCCTCCCCGTCGAAGCCGGCAAGGTCTGCGGTGTTGCCTTCAGCCCGGACGGACGGCACCTCGCCGCAAGCGACGGCGACGGGAAGGTACGGGTGTGGAGCGTGACCGAGCGGGGCCTCCCGACGGGCGATCCTGTCGTGCTTCCAGGCCACCAGGGTGAGGCATGGAGCCCGGTGTTCAGTCCCGACGGGCGGTACCTGGCCACCGGTGGGATCGACGGCACCGTACGCGTGTGGAACCTGGCCGGTGGTCACTCGTCCGCCGTGTTGCGAGGCCATCGGGGGCCGGTCTGGAACGTCGCCTTCAGCCCCGACGGCCTGCATCTGGCCAGTGCGGGCGACGACGGCACGGTGCGGGTGTGGTCGGCGGTCTTGTGGGGCACCAGCCGTCGCAAGGGGGTCGAGGCGGGCGGTACCGCACGCAGTGCGGCGGATGCGATGGTACTGCGGGGCCACAAGGGGCGGGCGCTGGGCGTCGGGTTCAGCCCCGACGGCCGGCGTATCGCCAGTAGCGGCGGCGACGGCACCGTGCGGATATGGGATTGGACAGGCAAGGCTCCGCCGATCGTACTGCGCGGCCACGAGGACTCGGTGGAGGGCGTCGCGTTCAGCCCGGACGGGCGGCACCTGGCCAGCGGCAGCACCGATGGCACCGTGCGAGTGTGGGAGGTGAGCGGTGACCACGCTTCGGTGGTGTTGCGCGGGCACGACGGCACGGTCGAAGGGCTTGCGTTCAGCCACGACGGACGCAGGATCGCCAGCGTGGGCAACGACGGCACGGTCCGCGTCTGGGGCTCGGGCGGAAACATCGACCCTCTGGTCCTGCGGGGCCACCGCGGCACGGTGTGGAGCGCGACGTTCTCCCCCGACGGCCGCACGCTGGCGAGTGCCAGCGATGACAGCACGGTCCGGTTGTGGGACGTGGCGGACGCCGGCGACGCCACGATCCTGCGAGGCCACTCCGGGCCGGTCTGGGACGCGGCCTTCAGCCCGGACGGGCGCCGGGTGGCAAGCGCCGGAAGCGACGGGACGATACGCGTCGAGAAGGTCACGGGCGAGGGGGATCCGCTGGTGCTCCATGCCGGACGGGGAGAAGTGCTCGGTGTGGCGTTCGCCCCCGACGGGCGGCGGGTGGCGGCCACCGGCGACGACGCTACGGTCCGCGTCTTCGACACGGCCGGGCGCGACGCCCCGCTGGTGCTGCGGGGCCACCGGGGGGCCGTGTGGAACGCCGCTTTCAGCCGTGACGGCAGGCGGCTGGTCAGCGGGGGTGACGACGGTCTTGTCCGCGTCTTCGACGCCGCCGGGCACGGTCCTCCGGTGGTGTTGCGCGGACACCAGGGAGCGGTCCGGTATGTCGCCTTCGCCCCCGATGGGCGGCGGGTGGCGAGCGCGGGCAAGGACGGTACAGTGCGCGTCTGGAATGCGGACGGGCACGGCGATCCGATCGTGCTCCGTGGCCATCAGGGCCTGGTGTGGAGTGTCGCCTTCAGTCCGGACGGGAGGCGAGTGGCCAGCGGCGGTAACGACGGTACGGTCCGCGTGTGGAACGCGGCCGGGAACGGTGATCCGATCGTGCTCCGCGGCCACCAGGGTCTTGTGTGGAGCGTGGCCTTCAGTCCCGACGGTCGACTGGTGGCCAGCAGTGGTAACGACAACACCGTGAGGATCTGGACGGCGACCGGCGAGGGCGAGCCCGTCGTCTTCCGCGGCCACGGCTCCTCGGTGGAAAGCGTGAAGTTCGCCCCGGACGGGAGCCGTCTGGCGACGACCCACGGCGACGCGACCGTCCGGATCTGGCGATGTGACGTGTGCGGCTCGATGGACCAGGTACTGGCGCTCGCCAGAGAGCGCACCGTGCGTGACCTCAGCCCCGACGAACGCAAGACCTACCTCGACACCTCCGGCTGAAGGCCGTTGGGCGCCCGCGGCCGGCGGCTCTCCTTAAAACCTCTGTTGCCGGATCACCAACTATGCGGGCGGAGAGTCCTCTCGGCGCCTTTCGTGGGTACCCCGGTAGAAAGCTGCGTGGAGGGAAGATCATGGCGAAATGTGAAGTATGCGGCAACGACTATGACATGAGCTTCGAGATCCACACCAAGGGTGGGGTGCACACGTACGACAGCTTCGAGTGCGCGATCCAGGGCATGGCGCCGTCGTGCGAGCACTGCGGGTGCCGGATCATCGGCCACGGTGTCGAGGCGAACGGCCACTGGTACTGCTGCGCCCACTGCGCCAGGGAGAAGGGCGTGTCCGAGCTGGTGGACCGCGTCGGAGCGGCCGTGCGCTGACGCGCCTTCGGCGCCGCCGATCGCACCACGCCGCTGGGGTCGGCCTGATCGCTCCTGCGGTGAGGAGGCTCCGCCCGGACGCCGGGGCGGAGATCCCGCGCGCGAGATCACCCCTTGACGGCGCCGATGATCACTCCCTTGGTGAAGTGGCGCTGCACGAACGGGTAGACCACCAGCACCGGCACCAGCGCGAGGACGACGATCGACATCTGGATCGCCAGGCTCGGCGGCAGGGTCTGTCCCGCGATGGTGTCGCTGGTCTGGCCGACGACCAGCGACTGCCCTTGGAGCACGTACTGGCGCAGCACGACCTGGAGCGGCCACTTGGCGCTGTCGTTCAGGTAGAGCACGGCGTTGAAGAACGAGTTCCAGTAGCCCACCGCGTAGAACATGCCGATCACCGCGACGACGCCCTTGGACATGGGCAGCACGATCCGCCCGAGGATGCGGAACTCCCCGGCGCCGTCGATGCGCGCGCTGTCGGTCACCTCCTGGGGGATGTTCATGAAGAAGGCCCGCATGACCACGAGGTTGAACGCCGTCACGGCCGAGGGCAGGATCAGCGACCAGTAGCTGTCGATCAGGCCGAGCGAGCTGACCAGCAGGTAGTTCGGGATGATGCCAGGCCCGAACAGGAACGTCAGCAAGATCATGAACAGCAGCGGCCGGTGGAACAGCGAGCCGGGCCGCGACAGCCCGTACGCGGCGAGCACGGTCGTGACCAGGCTGATGGCCGTGCCCACGGTCGTGACGCCGACGCTGACCATGACGGCGCGGGTGACCACCCCGCCGGAGAACAGCTCCCGGTACGCGGCCAGGGACAGCTCGCCGGGGATGGACACCAGCCCTCCGGCTCTGGTGACGGTGTCCTGGGTGGACAGGCTGGTGAGCACGACCAGGTAGATCGGGAAGACGACGCCCATCACGATGAGCGTCAGGACCAGCCCCTTGGCCAGCCGCCCGGCCACGCTCGGCCGTTCGTCCCAGATGGGCCGCGAGATGTGGGTCGTCATGATCGTTTTTGCCGTCCGATCGAATGCTCGTCACAGGCTGGATGCGTCATGATCTTCTGTAGATCCCTTGCTCTCCGAACCGGTGGGCGACTCTGTTGGCGACGAGGATCAGCAGCAGGCCGACCAGGCCCTTGACCAGGCCTGCCGCCGCGCCGTAGCTCCACTCACCGGTGGTGAGCGTGCGCCAGTAGACGAAGGTGTCGAGCACCTCCGCCGCCTCCCTGCCGACCGCGTCGCGCTGGATGAAGAACTGCTCGAACCCCACGTTGAGTGCGTCGCCCAGGCGCAGGATCAGCAGCAGGATGATCACCGGGCGCAGGCCGGGCAGGGTGATGTGCCACATGCGCTTCCACCGGCCCGCGCCGTCGACGGCCGCCGCCTCGTACAGGTTCTGGTCGATCGCGGCCAGCGCGGCGAGGAAGATGATCGTCCCCCACCCGGCGTCCTTCCAGACCGTCTCGCCGGTGAGCAGCAGGATGAAGGTGCCGGGGTTGGTCATCACGTCGATGCCCTGGTAGCCGTGGTCGCGCAGGATCTGCGAGACCAGCCCCGCCCCGCCCAGCATCTGCTGGAACAGCGTCACGACCAGCACCCACGAGAAGAAGTGCGGCATGTAGACGATGCCCTGGATGAACAGCCGCAGCCGGGGCCGTACGACGCTGTCCAGCAGGATCGCGAGCATGATCGGGATGGGGAAGTAGAAGACCAGCTGGAACGTCGTGATGCCCAGCGTGTTCAGCGTCGCGTCCCAGAAGCTCTGGTCCTGCAGGAGCCACTGGAAGTTCCCGAACCCGATGAACGGGCTGTCCTTGATGCCGACATAGGGGGAGTAGTCCTGGAACGCGATGACGTTGCCGAGCAGGGGCACGTAGTGGAACACCAGCAGCAGGCCGGCCGCCGGCAGCGTCATCAGCAGGAGCGGCCAGTCGCGTCTCAGGCGGCCGAGAAACGGCTTCGGAGGCACGATCGCGCCGGTCGAGGGCGGTTTTCTGGTGCTCCGGCTTGCCTTAGGGGGCCCCTTGCGGACATTGTTGGGGGTGCCGGTCCTGGCGGGTGAGGTCAGGTCACCCGCCGGGCCGGTCCCCGCGTCCTTTCTCAGCACGTGGCCCACCCTGTGTGCGCGGGGTGTCTACGCACGGCCGTTGTCCCGTAGGACCTTCATGTAGAAGTCGCGGGCCTCGTCCCCGCCGTCCCGCTTCCACTCCGTGACGATCTGCCTGACGTCGCTCACCGGCCGCCGCCCCCGCATGATGTCGGTGAACTTGTCCTCGGTCGGGATCTGCAGGCCGGACATCCTGGAGGGCCGCTGGTGCCGGATCCCGTCGAGCGGCGTCTTCTCGATGTACTGGAAGCTGCTTTTCTGCCACTCCAGGTTCCCCTGGACGGCGTCGGGGAACATGACGTAGTCCGCGACGATGGGCCGCCCGCCGAGGAAGACGTACGACGGCTGCGCCTCCTTGCGCCCGAGATCGGTGTATTGCGGCACGCCCTGCGCGTCGCGGGTGAAGTGCTTGCCCTCCACGCCGTAGGTCGCGAGCTCGTACTCCTTGGTGCCGAACGGCGCGGCGCACCAGTTGAGGATGCCGAGGAGCTCCTCGATCTTCTCCTTGCCGAGGCCCTTCTTGACGAAGGTGAAGATCCCCGCCGGGCTGTTGTGGTACATGATCGGCGTGCTGCCGTCGCTGGAGAACAGGGGGACGGCTCCGATGGCGAAGTCCGGGTTGTTCCCCCGGTGCTGCTGGAGCAGTTCCTTCCAGGCACCGAGGCCGTCGCGGTAGAAGATGATCTGGCCGGAGGCGAAGAGCTCCTTCTCGTTGGCGCCCTTGCTGCTCACGACGCTCGGATGGATCAGCTTCTCCTCGAACAGCTTCCGCATGAACGCGAGCATCTGCTCGTACTCGGGCGTCTCGTACTTGTAGACGAGCTTGCCGCCCTCGTACCGCCACTCCTGCGGGACCTTGAAGACGGGCCAAACCATCTCGTGGATGTCGCCGAACGCCCAGCGCTTGGCCTTCGGGTCGGTCATGGCCTTGCCCAGCTCGTACAGCTCGTCGGCGGTCTTGGGCAGGGCCCATTCGCTGTGGGCGTCGAAGAGGTCCTTGCGGTACAGCAGGGCGTACGGGAACGGCTCGGTCGGGAACGGCACCGACATCAGCTTGCCGTTGAAGACGGAGAACGTCCACGCCGCGGTGGGGAGGTTGGCCAGCATCGGGTACGCCTTGACCTTGTCGCCCTGCAGGTAGGGGGTGAGGTCCTCGAAGGCCTTGTCGACGGCCAGGTTGAAGTCGGCCATCTTCTCGATCTCCCACTGGGGGACGACCATGAGCTCGGGGACGTCGCCCGCGGCCAGCCGGGCGGTCGCCTTGTCCCCGTAGGTGTTGCCGTCGGCGATCTGGAACTCGATGGTCGCGCCGATGTCGGCGTTGCACGCCTCGAAGTAGGTGTTGTCCGCCAGGCCGGGCGGGGGCGGGCCCCAGAGCGGGGTCATCGCCTTGAAGCTGCCGCCCTTGCCGGCCTTCCCGGGAATCGCGTCGGTCAGAGCTGGATATTTCACGAAACCACCGCCCACGTCGGGCACGCCGAGCAGCGTCGAGGTGATTCCTGGAATGTCCGGTTTGACCCCATGGAAGGGGATGTAGGACGGGGTGAGGGAAGTCAGCTTGTCGGCTAGGGCGGCGGTGGCGCCCCCGCTGCCCGGCTTGCGTCCGGCAGGGGTCGAACAGGCGGTCAGCAGGCCGCCGCCGGCGAGCGCGGCGGCGCTGAGGCCGACCAGGCCGAGGAACCCCCGGCGGCTGGGATGGTCGCCGGCGGTCACGCCGCCGGGAGGAGGCGTCACGGCGCGCTCCGGTCGTGGGGACGGGCAGCAGAGGTCAGGTCGGCTGCGAGGGGAGTCACGGCACGTTCCCTTCGTTTCGTTCTGTCAGCGGACGCCCCCTGTCAAGGCTGTTGGCAGGGGCGGGCTCCGAGGTAGAGTTAGTTCGTCTTCCGACCAAACAAATTAGCCCGAGGGTGACCTACGCCACAAGGGACGGCCGCGGGCGTTGGCCCGGGTGGGGGTCACAGATTGATGACGCGGCGCGACGAGGGAGCGCAGGGGCGAGGTATGACCACCTGCTCGACGATGCGGCATGATGAGCCCACCGGGGCTCAGCGGAAACGGGGCTGATTTTGATCAATACGCACACCGGCCCTCAACCGGCGGACTTCGCCGACGTCAGGGCCGCCAACCTCGCCGTCGTGCTGCGGTTCGTGCGGGAGAACGCGCCCTGCTCCCGGGCGGACATCGCGGCGTCCACCGGGCTCAACAAGGCCACGGTGTCGAGCCTGGTCGCCGATCTCGTCGACCGCCGCCTGCTCCGCGAGACCGGCCTCACCGAGAACCGCGTCGGCCGTCCCGCGACCATGCTGGTCCTCGACGGCTCGCCGTACGCCGCGATCGGCATCGAGGTGAACGTCGACTACCTGACCGCCGTGGCCGTCGACCTGTCGGGCACCGAGCTGCTGTCGTGGCGGCGCTCCTTCGCGGGCGCGACCGCGACGCCGAACCAGGCCGTCGCCGCCGTGGCCGCGCTCGCCCGGCGGGTGCTCAACCGCATGGGCAAGGAGGCCCGCCACGTGCTCGGCCTCACCGTCGCGGTGCCGGGCCTGGTCGACGTGAGCGGCTCGGTGCGCATCGCCCCGAACCTCGGCTGGCGCGACGTCGACCTGTCCGGCGACCTGGCCAAGGCGCTGCGCGATCCGGGGTTCCCCGTCCTGGTCGACAACGACGCCAACCTCGCCGTGCTCGCCGAGCACCGTTTCGGCCCGCACGGGGGAGCCGACGACCTCGTCTACCTCACCGGCGAGGTCGGCGTGGGCGCGGGCGTCATCATGGACGGGCGGCTTCGCCGGGGCGGCCAGGGCTTCGCGGGGGAGATCGGCCACATCCAGATCGACCCCTCGGGTCCCGAATGCCGCTGTGGCCGCCGGGGCTGCCTGGAGGCCGTCGCGGGCCTCGGCGCCGTGCTCCAGCACACCGCGCCGGACGCCACCCCCGCCGAGCTGGAGCCCGAGATCGACGAGGTCGTACGGCTGGCGCGGGGGGAGGACGCCGGCGTCCTCGACGCGCTCACCACCGTCGGCGCCAACCTCGGCAGGGGTGTGGCGATCATCGCGAACGTGCTGAACCCCGAGGTCGTCATCCTCGGCGGCTACTACGTCGAGCTCGCGCCCTGGGTGCTGCCCGCCGCGCGCGAGGAGCTCGCCCGCCGCAGCTTCGCCCCCGGCTCGGGCGGCACGCGCCTGGTCGTCTCCACCCTCGGCTATGGCGCGGCGGCGCTGGGCGCCGCGGCCCGCCTCCTCGACTCCATCGACTCCGGCCGCCTGCCCGCGCAGAGCTGACCTCGCGGGCCGAAGCAGGGCTGACCTGGCGGGCGTAAGTGGGCTCTTGACCCCGGGCCGGTAAACCGGCACTCTTCAGGAGAACCCCGGATGTAACACCGCTGAAATCCTCGTATACATCGTCGAAGCGCTTCGACGGCCTTCGCACGTCGAGGCGTCGCAGCGCTTCGACCGCCAGTGACGTTCGGCGTCGAAGCGCTTCGATCCGCCCCTCGGTGAGCGAAGGATGGTCCCCTCAGATGAACGAACCTGCGCCAGCCGCCTTCCGCGACCCCGCCCGGCCGCTCGCGGACCGGATCGCCGACCTCCTCGGCAGGCTCACCCTGGAGGAGAAGATCGGCCTGCTGCACCAGTACCAGGCGGCGGTGCCGAGGCTCGGGCTGAGCGCCTTCCGCACGGGCACCGAGGCCCTGCACGGGCCGGCCTGGCTCGGCCCGGCGACCGTCTTCCCACAGGCGATCGGGCTCGCGAGCACCTGGGACCCGGAGCTGGTGCGGAGCGTCGGATCGGCGACGGGCGACGAGGTCGTGGCGTTCCACCACAAGGACCCCGCCGGCGCCGGGCTCAACGTCTGGGCGCCGGTGGTCAACCCGCTGCGCGACCCCCGGTGGGGACGCAACGAGGAGGGCTACTCCGAAGACCCCTGGCTGACCGGCGTGATGGGCACCGCCTACGCCCGGGGCCTGCGCGGTGACCTGCCGATCATGAAGACCGCGCCCACGCTCAAGCACTTCCTGGCGTACAACAACGAGGCCGACCGGTGCGTCACCTCCAGCGGCCTGCCGCCCCGGGTGCTGCACGAGTACGAGCTGAAGGCCTTCCGCCCGGCGATCGAGGCCGGTGCCGCCGTGTCGCTGATGCCCTCCTACAACCTCGTCAACGGCCGCCCGGCGACGCTGAGCCCGCTGATCAACGACCTCGTCCGGTCCTGGACGGATGAGGATTTGCTGGTGGTCAGCGACGCCCACGCGCCCGCGAACCTGACGGGCCTGCAGGCCTACTACGACGACCCGCCTGAGGCGTACGCGGCGGCCGTCAAGGCGGGCCTGGACAGCTTCACGCAGGACGACGACCGGCCGGGCGACACCCTGAACCACATCAGGAAGGCGGTGGACCTCGGCCTGCTGGCGGAGGACGACGTCGACACCGCCGTCCGTCACGCGCTGGCCATCCGGTTCCGGCTCGGCGAGTTCGACCCCGCGACGCCGTACGACGACATCACCGGGGAGGTCGTCAACCGCCCCGAGCACCAGGCGCTCGCGCGGCAGGCCGCCACGCGGTCGATCGTGCTGCTCAAGAACGAGGGCATCCTGCCGCTGGCGGAGCCCGCGCGGATCGCGGTCATCGGCCCGCTCGCCGACACCCTGATGGAGGACTGGTACAGCGGGACGCTCCCGTACGCGGTGACGGCCCGCGCCGGACTGTCCAAGCGGTGCGTCACCGAGTTCCGCGAGGGCGTCGACCGGGTGGCCCTGCACGCCGCGGGCGGGTACGTGGCGGCCGGGGAGGACGGCGGCGCGCCACTCGCGGTCAGGCCCGCGTGCGAGGCGCGGGTCACCTGGTTCGACCTGTTCGACTGGGGCGGCGGCTCGTACGCGCTGCGGGCGGTCGCCAACGGCAGGTACGTCTCGGCCGGCGAAGACGGCCTGCTCGTCAACGACCAGCCGGGCCCCAACGGATGGGAGGTGCGCCAGACCTTCCGGCTGGACGAGCGGCCCAGGGGCGCCCTGGCGCTCCGCCACATCTTCACCGGCCGCCATGTCGGGCTGGCGCAGGACGGCACCCTGCGGCTGACCGACGACCCGGAAGCGGCGGCCGTCCTCACCCTGGAGCTCGTCCAGAGCGGCGCCCAGGCCGCCGCCGAGCTGGCCGCGACCGCCGACGTGGCCGTGGTGGTCGTCGGGGACCACCCGCTCGTCAACGGCCGCGAGACCGAGGACCGGGCGGGCCTCGGGCTGCCGCCCGCCCAGGAGGCCCTGGTCCAGGCGGTCCACGCGGCCAACCCCGACACCGTGCTGGTCGTCAGCAGCGGCTACCCGTTCGCGGTCACCTGGGCCGAGGAGAACGTGCCCGCGATCGTGTGGTCCTCGCACGGCGGGCAGGAGTACGGCCACGCGCTCGCCGCCGTGCTGTTCGGCGACGAGGACCCCGGGGGCAGGCTGACCCAGACGTGGTACCGCTCGGCGCGCGAGCTGCCCGACCTTTTCGACTACGACATCATCGCCACCGACTCGACCTACCTGTACTACCGGGGCACACCGCTCTACCCCTTCGGGCACGGCCTCAGCTACACGCGCTTCGCGTACTCGGACCTGCGGCTGTCGGCGGCGACGGTGGGGCCGGGCGACACGCTGACGGTCACCGTCACCGTCACCAACGCCGGGTCCCGGCCCGGCACCGAGGTCGTCCAGCTCTACACCCACCAGCGGCGCTCCCGCGTCAAGCAGCCGCTGCGCCAGCTCCGCGGCTTCGAGCGGGTACGGCTCGCGCCCGGCGAGAGCCGTACCGTGACCATGGCCGTCCAGGTGGCGGACCTGGCGTTCTGGGACGTCACCCGGGGCAGGTTCGTGGTGGAGGACGCGCCGCACAAGGTGCTGGTGGGCAGCTCCGCGCGCGACATCCGGCTCTGCGGGCGCTTTGACGTGGCCGGCGAGCGGATCCCGGCGCGCGATCCCTACGCCCGCCCTCTGGACGCGGCGGACAACGACGAGTACGACGGAATCGTGCTCCGTGACGCAACCCGGGTGGCCGGAGACGCCGTGCGGGGGACCGACCCCGGCGGGTGGATCGCCTTCAAGGAGGTCGACTTCGCCGGCGGCGCCGCCGCGTGCGAGCTGACGGTCGCGAGCACCGAGGGCGGCGTACTGACGCTGCGGCTCGATGATCCGCTCTTCGGGGAGGTCGTCGGCGCCGTGTCGGTGGCACCATCGAGGAACAGGTACGACCTCGTCGGCGTCGGATGCCCGCTTGCGGGCGCCGCCGGGGTGCATGATCTTTATGTCGTGTTCGAGAACGAGGGGGTCACGGTGAGCGAGCTGGCCTTCACACCGGCGCCCGCACAGAGAACCGCACAGGCGACCGGGCCGGGAGCCACGGGGGGCGATCGTTGAGAACGGTCACCATCGCCGACGTCGCCAAGCACGCCGGGGTCGCCGTCAGCACGGTGTCGTACGTGCTGAGCGGCAAACGGGCGATCTCCGCGACGACCAGCCAGCGCGTGATGCGCAGCGTCCGCGCGCTCGGCTACCACCCGAACGCGGGGGCGAGGGCGCTGGCCAGCAAGCGATCGAACGTGATCGCGCTGGTCCTGCCGCTGCGCGCGGGCATGCACCTGCCCGTTCTCATGCAGTTCGCCACCTCGGTGGTGACCACGGCACGCCAGTTCGACCACGACGTGCTGCTGATGACCGCCGACGAGGGCCCCGACGGGCTCAGGCGCGTCGCCGCGAGCGCGCTCGTGGACGGGCTCGTGCTCATGGACGTGGAGATCCACGACCAGCGCGTGCCGCTGCTGCGCGAGCTGGGCGAGCCGAGCGTGCTGATCGGGTTCCCGGCCGACGCCTCCGGGCTCACCTGCGTGGACCTCGACTTCGCGCGTGCGGGCGCCGTCTGCGCCGACCACCTCGCCTCGCTCGGCCACCGGGAGATCGCGCTGCTCGGCGCCCCGACCGTCGTCTACAAGCGCGGCACCGGGTACGCCGAGCGCACCATGGAGGGCTTCGCCGAGGCCGGTCAGGGGCACGGCATGACGACGATCGCCTGGCCGTGCGAGGAGAGCTTCGACGAGGTGTGCGCCACCGTCAAGGCGCTGCTGGAACAGCATCCCGGGCTGTCCGGGCTGGTCGTGCACAATGAGGCGGCGGTCGGCCACGTTCTGGGCGCGCTGCGGGTGCTGGGCAGGCGGGTGCCGGAGGACGTGTCGGTGGTGGCGATCTGTCCCGACGACGTCGCCGAGCGGGCCAGCCCTGCGCTGACCTCGGTGCTCATCCCCGCCGCCGACGTCGGCCACCAGGCGGTCCGCCTGCTGATGGCCAAGCTCGAGGGCGTCACCGTCCCCGACTCCACCCTCCTGGAACCCCGCCTGACCATCCGCGACAGCACCAGAAGACACTGAGAACCGGCTTTTCGCCGCGACCAGGCTCTCCGGCGCAGGCTCTTCCCGCGCGGCCCGGCGCTCTTCGTGCCAGGCCCGGATCTTCCCACGGGGCTTGACCTCGGGCGTCAGTGGTCGGCAAGGCGTTCCAGCTCGGCAAGCTCGGAAACGCGTGCCTGGGCAACAGCTTCACCGGCGACACGCCGGTGCTCATGGCCGACGGCACCCGTGCCGGGCACGTGGCTGCATCGTCGGCCCCGTCTGGCTGCGGGTGGGCGGCGAGGACTTCCCGGAAGCCGGATGGTTCGACTTTCCCGTCACGATCCTCGCCTGGTGGCTGGCCGAGCTGGGAGACCTCGTCCGAGGCGCGTCCGCCACATGCGCACTGACCTTCATGGACGGCCCGTACGAAGCACTGGTCAGGCGTGGCGGGGATGGGTACGCGGTAGAGCTGAGAGGGCACGGGGCAACCGTCCGGGCCGCCGAGGAGATCGACCCGGCGGCGCTGCTCGAATCGCTGCGCGAGGCGGCGGGCGTGGCCCTGGCGACCTGTGCCGGCCGTGGCTGGGAGCCGCATCCTGACGTCACCAG
Organism: Sphaerisporangium sp. NPDC088356; assembly: GCF_040685555.1. Classification (NCBI taxonomy): domain Bacteria; kingdom Bacillati; phylum Actinomycetota; class Actinomycetes; order Streptosporangiales; family Streptosporangiaceae; genus Sphaerisporangium; species Sphaerisporangium sp. NPDC088356. The sequence goes on along the minus strand of NZ_JBFBIK010000010.1, from coordinate 60,683 downwards.
GCTCAGAGCGTCCCTGCGCCGCTGAGCAACCGGCTCTCCCGCTCGTCCAGTGGCCGTCCGCGTGAACGGCTGGCCCGGGGGCGCGGCTCGTGTGCTCGTTAGTGAGGGCCGCCACGAGCAGGGCGACATCTTTCCGGTCCTACCGGAAAACGGGGGGTTCCCATGGGGTATCGCCTCGGCCGGAGGAGTTCTCGGTGTCCGGTCGAGGCGATGCCGTTTCCGGTGGAGCCGGGGTCGAAGGAAGAGGGCCGTGGAGCGTTATGTCTGGGAAGTTCGCTTCGCGTGGTGGTCGTCAGGCGCCGGAGGTCGTCACGGGCTCGTAATCGAGCAGGACCACCCCCGAATCGAGGATGGTCGTGTCGACGAGCTTGAGCTCGTTCTTGTCGTATCCGTCGAAAATGGAATCGGCGCCGGAGGCCCCCAGCGTGACGGGGTGAACCCAGAGACGGAACCGGTCGACCAGGCCGAGTTTCATCAGCTCGCGTACGATGCTGACGCTGCCGTAGATGAGGATGTCATCGCCCGGCTCGTCCTTCAGCCGCGACACCTCGCGCTTGATGTCGCTCTTGGCGAGGGTCGCGTTGTTCCAGGTGAGAGGCTCCTTGAGAGTCCTGGAGAACACGATCTTGGGGAGCTCGTTCATCCTGTCGGCGAACCCGGAGTCGTCGGTCATGGACGGCCAGGAACCGGCCATGATCTCATAGGTGACTCGTCCGAGAAGGAGAAGGTCCGCTGCGAATAGCTGGTCATGGGCATACTTCCCGGTGTTCTCCCCGAAATTATCGGTAACCCAGCCCATGTCCCCTTTCGGGCCCGTGGCGAAGCCGTCAAGAGTCGTGAACAGGGACACGATTATCTTTCGCATGGGATCTCCTTGTGACTGCGTTCGGGCAATCAAATATATGGATGTGCATGGCCTTGTTTAAACGCCTTCTCGGTCCCTGCTCCTTTCGGTGTCGCTTATATCGCTTGATGTCGCCCGCTTTCGAAGAGGCTCTTGCGAAAACAGGACTACCCTGTGGCCGACGATACTAACTTTCAAGACGAAAATAGTTGTCGGTGAGGGGAGGGGGGCGGCGGCACGCTGGAAGGGGCGCGCGACGAGACCCCCGGCTCCGGGGAAGGCACGGAGGCAGGCGGAGGCGAGAGGGGCCGAGGCGGTGGTCCGGCAGGGGCCGGCGCGGTGGTCCGGCATGGCCAGGGCGGTGGTCCGGCAGGGGCCGGGGTGAAGCGGTGGTCAGGAGCCGGGATGGAGCGGTGTCAGGCGCCTAGCCGGCGTCGGTGTCGGTGGTGGCCTTCCGGCCGCCGGCGACGAGGCGGTCGCGCTTGTCTGCGGACGCCGAGGGAGCGTCGCCCGAGCTTTCGGCCGGGGTGTCCTCCGCGGCGCCCGCGGGCCGCGCGGGTCGGCGGGGCCGCGTCTTGCGCGGGGCGGTGACCTCCCCGGTGTCACCGGACGACGGCTTCTCCTCGGGGAACGTCACCGGACCCTTCGCGGGGGTCTTCACGTCGGCGTCCACCGTCTTGGCGTCCTTGGGCGGAGTGGTCTCGCGTGAGGTCTCGCGCCACGAGGAGATCACGTCGTCCGCCTCGGCGTCGGCGGCCATCTCGTCGGCCGCCTCCGCGTCGCGCCGCCGGATCACGACCAGGTGGTCGATGGACAGCCGCCCGGCCCCGACGACGGCCAGCAGCACCGAGGCGGCGCCGAGCGCGACGATGAGGTTGATGTCCCCGCCGGTCAGCGGAAGGCCGGTGTCCCCGCTCACCAGCACGAACACCGCGAGCGCCTCGACGAAGAGTATGAGCCCGCAGGCGGGCACGGCCAGGCCGGCGACCAGGAGTGCCCCGCCGATGAGCTCGATGAGCATGGTCGTGGCGGCCCAGATGCCGGGCCCGGGGGCGTCCATCTTCGCGAATTGCTCGCTCGTCGCGGTCAGCCCGAACTCGAGCTTGTGCCAGCCGTTCGCGAAGAAGATCCCGCCGACGCCCAGCCGGGCGGCCAGCGAAGCGAGATCCTGCAAGGTTCGTCTCACGGTTGCCATTCTCTCGGGGTCGGTCCGCGTTGCACAGACAATTGCCCTGTATCGCTTCCGTCATGCACGGGTGGATCCGCGGCGTGGCAGCAGGAGCACGGCGGTGAGCGCGGTGACGCCCAGGAGCACCACGCTGACCACGACGGTCGAGTGCAGCGCCGTGACGAACGCGGCCCGCGCCGCCTCCATCAGGGCGCCGCCGGCCGGCCCGCCGACCTCTCCGGCGATATGGGCCGCCGAGGCGAGCGACTCCCTGGCCTGTCCCATCGCCTGGGGCTCGACCCCGGGCACGGTGCCCACGGACGGCGCGTACACGATCGTGGTGATCGTGCCGAGCACGGCGACTCCGAGGCCGGCGCCCAGCTCGTACGCCGTCTCCTCGATCGCGGCCGCTCCGCCGGCGCGTGACTCCGGCGCGGACGCCATGATCGTGTCGGAGGCGGCGAGCAGCGCGACCTCGACGCCGAAGCCGATGCCGGCGAAGCACAGGCAGAGCATGAGCGGGTGCTGCTCGGTGCCCCAGGCGATGGTGGGCGCCAGGGACAGCCCCGCGAGGGCGAGGCCGCCCGCCATGGTCGCGCGCAGGCCGAGGCGCTGCAGGATGTGCGCGGCGCAGAGCCCTCCCGCGATGGCCGCGACCATGAGGGGGAGCATGCGCACCCCGGCCCGCAGGGGACTGTCGCCGAGGACCAGCTGGAGGTACTGCGCGAGCATCAGCTCCAGGCCGACCAGCGCGAAGACCGAGAGCAGCACGCACAGGACCCCGACGGCGAAGCCGCGCTGGGCGAACAGGCCGATGTCGAGCAGGGGATGGGCGAGCCCGCGCTGGCGGGCGGTGAACCACGCGAGCAGCCCGACGCCCGTGAGGAGGATGGCGATCGCGGGGCCGAAGCCGAGCGTCGCGCCGTGCCCGGCCTCCTTCAGGCCGAAGGCGAGGAACAGGATGCCGAGGGTGGAGAGCACCGCGCTCGGCGCGTCCCACCGGTGGCCGGGGTTCCCCGGTGACTCCGGCAGCAGGCGCATGGCCAGGGGCAGCGCCACGACGAGCAGCGGGACGTTGATCAGGAAGACCGCGCCCCACCAGAAGTGCTCGACCAGGACGCCCCCGACCAGCGGGCCGACGGCGGCGCCACCGGCGGCGACCGCGCTCCACACGCCGAGGGCGATGGCGCGCTCGCGGCGGTCGGTGAAGACCTGCCTGATGATCGACAATGTGGCAGGCATGATCATCGCTCCGCCGACGCCGAGGAGCGCCCGGGAGGCGATCAGGGTGAGCGAGCTGCCCGCGAAGGCTGCGGACAGCGAGGCGACCCCGAAGACCACATAGCCCGCGAGGACGAACCTCCGCTTTCCGTACCTGTCGCCGAGGGTGCCGAAGGTGACCAGGAGCGGGGCCACGACCAGCGAGTAGACGTCGATGATCCACAGCAGCTCGACCGCCGACGGCTCCAGGGCGGCGGTCAGCGCGGGCACGGCGATGTGCAGGACCGTGGCGTCCACGGCGATCAGCAGCAGGCTGAAACAGAGCAGGGCGAGCACCGACCACCGGCTTGGCCGGCGGCCCGCGATCGTGCCCTCGGGGCGGACGCCCGGCCGGGTGCCCAAAACGGTCATGGGCCCTCAAATGGACGCGACCTGCTGAACATGCGTGGCAGCTTAGGCCAATCTCGGGTGATTCTTCAGCCGCTTGGTGCAACGGCTGAGTCCCGCCCACGCGAAGCGTTCCAGACCCGGGGGCCATGATCTCCAGGGGCACGTGGGATGGGTGATCAAGCTGGGGCGCCGCCGACCTCTCTAGAGAGCTATAGGTATATGTCCGACACCTAGTAAATCGGTGATCCGCAACGGACCATGACGGCGTGGGGAACGCCAGCGAGTCAGATCCCTCTCCGGTGCCATCCCCGCGAGACCGTTCCGATCCCCGGGCCTGGTGTGTGGTCGCCGTCGCGAGGCTGGCGCGTGATCAGCCTGAGGGGGCGCTGGAGGCCGCCGGCGAGGCGGTCGAACGCGACCCCGACGGCGAGTGGGGGCATCGGCTGACGAGTCTCGCCCTCGAACGCCTCGGCCGCGACTCCGAGGCGGTCGTCGCGGCCCAGGACGCCGTCCGGCTCGCACCCGGCTCCTGGGCCGCGCGGCTACGAATGGGCTCGATGCTCCGCAGGCTCCCCGGCCGGTGGCGGGACGCCTGGGCCCACGCTCAGCAGGCGGTGCGGTTCGCCCCCGAGCAGCCCGACCCGCACGTCCTCATCGGCGACCTCGCCCTGCTGCGCGGGGACCACGAGCAGGCCGCCGTGGCGTACCGGGCCGCGCTGAGGCGGGACGACGACCACCCGGGCGCGCGGATCAACCTCGGCCTGACGTTCCTGCGGTGGGAGCGGCCCCGCGACCACCACGACCCCACGTGGACGGTCGACCCCCGGGAGACCGGCCGCTCCCGCCGCGCTCTTGAGGTGTGGGCCAGGCAGGTCCGGGTGCTGCTGGCGATCTCCCTGGCCGTCGTGACCGTCCTGGCCTTCTGGTACGACCTGCGCGTGGAGGCGCGCATCGGCGGCGCGGCCGTACTGCTCCTTGTGCTGGTGGCGACCGTGCGGCAGGGCCGGAAGATCACGGTGTGGAAGTACGTGCTCGGCATGCTCGCGCGCGACCTGTGGCTCTGCGTCGCCGTGTCAGTCACCTTTCTCGTGGTGGCGGCGTACGCGGCGGCGCTCGCCACGCTGCCGGCCTGGTCGCTCGCGAGCGAGGTCGTCCCGCTGGTCGCCGCCGGCTCGGCGCCCACCCTGGTCGGGTGGGAGGACGTCCTCGGCGGGTTCTGGGCCGGGCTGCTCGGGCTGGTGCTCTTCAACGGGGTGGCCGTGCTGATCCTCCGCGCCTTCACCGAGGCCTGGCGGGGCAGGCCCGTACGGGCGCTCGCCGCGTTCACCGCCGTCCCGCCCGAGCGCGTCGGCCGGCGGAACACCGGCGTGACGTTGTGGATCGTGGCCGCGCGCCTGTGGTTCCTGGTGGCGGTGCTCGCCGTGCTCGCGGTGCTGCCCCTGGTGGCCGCCGAGCGCCGCGCCGCGCTCGCGGGGGTCTGCGTCCCGGTCGCCATGCTGTACGTGCGGAACAGGGGGGGCCTGCGGTCGCGGATGCGCGGCATCCTGCGTGCCGACTGGTGGCTGGCGGTGGCGCTGGCGTTCCTGTTCGTATCCTCCGCCGCTCTGGCGGTGGCGGGAGCCGTGTCCGTCCTGGGGCTCGCCCCCTGGATCGGCGAGCGGGCGTGGTGGACGGTCGCGGGCGCGCTGCTGGTCGTGGTGCTCGCGTTCGTGGCGCGGGCCGCGCGCGCCTGGTGGCGGGGGTCGGCCGGGCCGTGGCGGGCCTCGCTGATCCTCTGCGAGGGATGCGGTCCACGGCTGCCGGGCGAGGTCAGCCCCTCCGTCGCGCTCAGCCCCGAGGTGCGGCGGGCCTTCACCTACTCCCGCAGCGTCGTGCTGTCCTACACCGACGCCGGAGGACCCCGCACGCTGGCCGTCGGGGCCGTGACCTCGGTGAGCTCGTCGGGGGAACTGCGCCTGAACGCCGCCGAGGAGGCATGGGCGGCGGCGGAGCGCGATCCGCGGGTGGCCGTCTTCGTCGCCGACCCGATCGAACGGCGCTTCTGGGCCGAGGTGCGCGGGATCGCCCTCTCGGACTCAGCGGAGGACGTGCTGCGGGTGACGCCCAAGCACGTCGTCGTCGGCGAGTACCCCGGCCGCCACGAGGCCCGCACCTCCCCCCGCAGACCCTGATCCCCGTACGCCACACGGCTCGCCCGGACCTTGATCCCTGTACGGCAGCGTGTCCCAGGACCGTCGAAAGCCGGGTCCCCGAGCGTTTCCCGCCCGTCGAGGGCTCCTCTCCGTAGGGACCTCGCGGCGCGTTGTGCAGGGCACGCGCCCGGGGACGCGCGCGTGGGGCCCTTGTGCGGTATAACCGGGAGGCGACCGGGGAGGCAAAATGCGGGACTCCGACAGGGCCCGGCCGGCGGGGCGCGCCGCGGCCCGTGAGGCGTTCGAGCATGTCCGACTACGTTATTTCCAGCTTTCCCGTGCCACGAGACGGGTCATGTTCGCGGCCGTCCTCATCGGCGCACTCATCCTCGCGGTCGTGCTCGGCTGGTCGCCGTTGTCCACGTTCCTCACCACGCTGTTACTTCTTGGTTTCGCCGAGCTGACCCTGCGCTTCCCCCGCGCCGCCGCGACCGTGCTCGTCGTGGTGGCGTGGTCGTCGGTGATGGTGGTCATGGGCGGCTACGTGCAGCCGCATTCCTCGCTGCCCACGCTGTTCATCTTCCTCGGCGTGCTGGTCGGGATCGCCGCCCACCTGATCAGATGGGTGACGCCGTGGGTGACCACGCTCGCCGCCCTCGGCGCGGCGGCCATGGTCACCTTCGCCGTGGCCACGTTCTCCCCCGACGGCGCGCTGTGGGCGGCGTACGGCGTGGCCGTCGCCGTCCTGGTCTACCGCCTCATCCAGGCCAGCCAGGTGCGCCGCAGGCTCGCGGCATCGCAGGCGCAGGCGTCGTCCGTCCAGGCGAGGCAGCGCGTCAGGGACGGCGGCGGCGAGCGCGACGGCGCGCCCGAGCGCGGCACGCCTCCGCCCATCTCCGTCGAGGAGGCCCTCGGCGAGCTCGAGAGCATGATCGGCCTGGAGCCGGTCAAGGAGCAGGTGCGCTCGATCGCGGCCTCGATCGAGGCGTCCCGGCTGCGCGCGGAGGCCGGTTACTCCACCGGGCAGCCGATGCGCCACTTCGTCTTCGTGGGGCCGCCGGGCACGGGCAAGACCTCCGTGGCGCGCACCGTGGCCAAGATCTTCTACGCGTTCGGCCTGCTGGAGACGCCCTACGTCGTAGAGGCGCAGCGGGCCGACCTGGTCGGCGAGTACCTCGGCGCCACGGCCATCAAGACCAACGAGCTGATCGACCAGGCGCTCGGCGGCGTGCTGTTCGTCGACGAGGCGTACAGCCTGATGAACTCCGGCGAGGGCCAGTCCGACAGGTTCGGCGCGGAAGCCGTGCAGACCCTGCTGAAGCGGGCGGAGGACGACCGCGAGCGGCTCATCGTCATCCTGGCCGGTTACGAGAAGGAGATGACCACCTTTCTCGGCTCCAACCCCGGCCTGTCGTCGCGTTTCTCCACCCGCGTCAAGTTCCCGACCTACTCGCCGCCCGAGCTCCTGCGCATCACCGAGCTCCTGCGCACGCGGCGGGGCGAGCGGCTCTCGTCGGACGCCCCGCCAGTGCTGCTCGGCCTGTTCGAGGACGTGCACCGCCGCGGGCTCATCGACGAGCTGGGCAACGCCCGGTTCGCCCGCAGCCTGGTCGAGGCGGCGGCGCAGGCCCGCGACGTGCGCGTGGTGGGCGCGGGCGGCTCTCCCAGCCGTGAGGATCTCGTCACCACGACCACCGCCGATCTCACCAAGGCGTTCTACGAGATCACCGCCAGGTTCCGCGGCTACCAGGCCACGCCGAGCCTTGAGGAGGCGCTCGCCGATCTCGACCGCATGGCCGGTCTCGAACCGGTCAAACGGCAGGTCAAGGCCATCGCGGCGCAGCTCCGCGTCGCGCGGATGCGCCAGGAGCAGGGGTTGCCGGCCCCGCCGCAGATGCGGCACTTCGTCTTCGTCGGGCCGCCCGGCACCGGCAAGACCACGGTGGCCCGCGTGCTCGGCCGCATCTTCGCCGCGCTCGGGCTGCTGTCCCGCCCCGACGTGGTGGAGGCCTCCCGGGCCGACCTCGTCGGCCAGCACCTCGGCGCCACGGCGATCAAGACCAACGAGCTGGTCGACCGGGCGCTCGGCGGCGTGCTGTTCGTCGACGAGGCGTACAGCCTGGTCAACAGCGGCTACCAGGGGGGAGACGCCTTCGGCGTCGAGGCCGTGCAGACCTTGCTGAAACGCGCCGAGGACGACCGCGACCGTCTCGTCATCATCCTGGCCGGGTACGCCTCTGAGATGGAGCGCTTCCTGGCCACCAACCCCGGCCTGGCCAGCAGGTTCAACCAGCGCGTGACGTTCCCGTCCTACAGCCCGGCCGAGCTCACCGAGATCGCGGGGTTGCTGGCGGAGCACTCGGGCGACCGCTTCGACGAGTCCGCCAAGCGCGACCTCGCCGACGTGTTCTCGTGGGTCTGCGCCGAGGGCCTGATCGACGAGCTGGGCAACGGCCGCTTCGCCCGCTCGCTGTTCGAGCGCGCCGCCCTCGGGCGCGACGTACGGCTCGCCGGGCGCGGCGGCACCGCGAGCGCCGAGGATCTCACCACCATCACCAGCGACGACGTGCGCACAGCGGTGGACGAGCTCGCCGACCGCTAGACCGGCCCGGTCCCTCTTCGGGAGGCGCTCGGCGGCGGCGTCGCGAGGTTCGCCGACCGGCCGGAGCCGGGCACCTGAGGGTCATCGGGTCCGACACCTGGCCCGATCGACCACTTTCTTGTCACCGGATGGTTACGTCATGTAGCAGGATGGGCACGGAGGGTCGCATGCCGCCCCTCGCGGCGGGTCATCCGGCATGACGTGGCAATCGGCGGAAGGGGGGCGATGGCAGGGTTCCTGCTCCGCCGGTTGGTCAACTACGCGGTGTTGATCGCCGTCGCCACGAGCCTGGCGTACATGCTGGCCGCCACCGCGCTCAACCCCCGGTCCAACTACGAGGGGCGCACTCCCCGCCCGCCCGCCGCGGTGGTCGACGCCCAGCTCTCGCGGTACAACCTCAACGACCGCACCCCGCTCTTCGAGCGCTACCTCAGGTGGGCCGGGGGAGTGGCGAGTGGCGACTTCGGCAGCACCTGGAACGGCGACAGCGTCGACGCCCAGCTCGGGCGCCGTCTCGGCGTCACGCTGCGGCTGATCCTGCTCGGGGTGGTGCTCGGCAGCGTGGCGGGGGTCCTCATCGGGGCCTGCGCGGCGGTCGGGCAGTACGGCTGGTTCGACCGGCTGTCCACCGTGGCCGCCTTCCTCGTGCTCGCGATCCCGACCGTCGTGCTGGCGAACATGCTGATCATCGGCGCGGTCTGGCTCAACGACCATCTCGGCGCGCAGATCTTCCTGGTCAGCGGCGAGACCAGCCCGGGGCTCGAAGGCGGCGTGGGGGCGGCGCTGCTCGACCGCGTCAAGCACCTCGCCCTGCCCACGCTCTCGCTCGCGGTCGGGCAGGTCGCCGTCTACAGCCGCTATCAGCGCAACATGATGCTCGACGTGATCGAGGCCGACTTCGTCCGCACGGCCATGGCCAAGGGGCTGCGCCGGCGCACCGCGCTGGTCAAGCACGCCCTGCGGACCGCGCTCATCCCCGCGGTCACCTACTTCGCGTTCACGTTCGGCTCGTTGCTGGTCGGCGCGACGATCACCGAGTCGGTCTTCGGCTGGCACGGCATGGGGGAGGAGCTGGTCGCCTCCATCCGCACCAACGACGTCAACATGGTCGCGGCGATCAGCTGCTTCGCCGCGCTGGCCGTGCTGCTCGCCTCGCTGGCCTCCGATGTGCTGCACGCCTTCCTCGACCCGAGGGTGCGGGTGGGCTAGATGATGACGCTGCCGGAGGAGGAGTTCGCCGAGGTCGAGGCGGGCGTCGAGCGCGTCCGCGTCCCGTCCAGGACCCGCGTGGTGGCCGCGCGCTTCTTCCGCTCCCGGCAGGGGCGGCTGGGCTTCGGCCTGCTGGTGTCCATGTTCCTGCTGGCCTTCCTCGGCCCGCTGTTCTACCGCTGGTCCTACACCGACATGGACTTCTCGGCGTTCATGCGGCCGCCCTCGCCGGGCCACTGGTTCGGAACGCTCCAGACCGGGACCGACGTGTTCGCCGTGACGCTGCGCGGAGCGCAGAAGTCGCTGATCGTCGGCCTGCTCGTCGCGGTGCTGTCCACCGGCGTCGCCGCGGCGGTCGGCTCGTTCGCCGGCTACTTCCTCGGCTGGACCGACCGCACGCTCATGTGGGTCGCCGACCTGCTCCTGGTCCTACCGGCGTTCCTGATCCTGGCGATCATGTCGCCGCTGTTCACCGGGGGGCGCTGGCTGCTGTTCGTGATCATGCTGACGCTGTTCCTGTGGATGGTCACCTCGAAGATCGTCCGGGGGATGACCAAGGCGATCAAGGAACGGGAGTACGTCATGGCGGCGCGGTTCATGGGGGTGCCGCCCTCCACCATCATCTTCAGGCACGTCATCCCCAACCTCGCGTCCCTGCTGATCGTGGACGCGACGCTGAACGTCAGCGCCGCGATTCTCACCGAGACGAGCCTGTCGTACTTCGGGTTCGGCATCCAGCCGCCCGACGTCTCGCTCGGCAGCCTGATCGCCGACGGCTCGCGGACCGCGCTGTACGCCCCGTGGTCGTTCTGGTTCGCCGCCGGAGGCCTGGTGATCATGATCCTCGCGGTCAACCTGATCGGCGACTCCCTGCGCGACGCCTTCGATCCCGGCGCCAGGAGGCGGGGGTGAGCGGCCCGGTCCTGGAGGTGCGCGACCTGGAGGTGCGCTTCGGCGACGTCCGGGCCGTGCGCGAGGTCAGCTACTCCGTCGAGGCGGGCGAGGTGCTCGGCATCGTGGGCGAGTCCGGCGCGGGCAAGTCGGTCACCTCCCTGGCGGTGATGGGCCTGCTGCCGAGGCACGCCACGGTGGCCGGCTCGGTGCTCCTGCACGGCCGGGAGCTGCTGGGCGCTCCCGAGAAGGACCTCGCCGGCTTCCGCGGCCGCACGATGTCGATGGTCTTCCAGGACCCGCTCTCGGCGATGACGCCGGTCTACCGCGTGGGAGACCAGATCGCCGAGGCCGTGCGCGTCCACCAGCGGGTGAGCCGCCAGAGGGCGGCCGAGCGGGCCGTGGAGCTGCTCGACCTGGTGGGCATCCCGAGCCCCCGGCAGCGGGCCAAGGCCTTCCCGCACGAGTTCTCAGGCGGCATGCGGCAGCGCGCCATGATCGCCATGGCCATCGCCAACGACCCCGACGTCATCATCTGCGACGAGCCGACCACCGCGCTCGACGTCACCATCCAGGCCCAGGTCCTCGAGGTGCTCAAGAAGGCCCAGCGCGAGACCGGCGCGGCCATCGTGCTGATCACCCACGACCTCGGGGTGGTGGCGGGCTTCGCCGACCGCGTGCTCGTCATGTACGCGGGGCGCGAGGTGGAGGTCGGCACGGTGCGCGACGTGTACTACCGCTCGCGCATGCCGTACACCATCGGCCTGCTGGCCGCGGTGCCCCGTGTCGACGCGGGCAAGGAGGTGCCGCTCGTGCCGGTCGAGGGCAATCCTCCCTCTCCGGCCGATCTGCCGCCCGGCTGCCCGTTCGAGCCCCGATGTCCGATGGCCGTTCCCGAGTGCTCGCTCGCCGAGCCGCCGCCGGCGGAGGTGGCTCCGGGCCACCGGGCGGCCTGCATCCGCGCGCACGAGATCGGCTCCTCTCCGGCCGCCGCCACGCCGGTCCGCGCGGTCCCGGCCGTGGCCGTTCCGCCTCCTGCCGGCCTGGGCGCCGCCGAGCCGCCGCCTTGTTCCGTTCCGGGCGTCGTCGGGGCGCCGCCTTCTTCCGAACGGCTGCCGCGCGAGCGGCGCGCCGTGGTGCTCCAGGTCGACGGCCTGGTGAGATACCACCCCCTGATGAAGGGCGCGGTCTTCAGGCATCGGGTCGGCACGGTCCACGCCGTCGACGGCATCAGCTTCGACATTCGCGGGGGCGAGACGCTCGGCCTGGTGGGGGAGTCCGGCTGCGGCAAGACCACGGCGCTCATGGAGATCCTCGAGCTGGTCACGCCCGAGCGAGGCCGGGTGGTCGTGTTCGGGCGTGACACCGCCGAGCTGACCCCTCGCGACCGCATGGCCCTCCGGCGGCACCTGCAGGTGGTCTTCCAGGATCCCCTCGCCTCGCTGGACCCTCGGATGACCGTCCACGACCTCGTGAGCGAGCCCCTGGTCGCCCACGGGCGGAAGGACACCGGCGCCCGGGTGCGCGAACTGCTCAGACTCGTCGGCATGGACCCGGCGGATGCCTCCCGCTACCCCCAGGACTTCTCCGGCGGGCAGCGCCAGCGCATCGCCATCGCCCGGGCGCTGGCCCTGGAACCCCGGCTGATCGTGCTCGACGAGCCGGTGTCCGCGCTCGACGTGTCGATCCGGGCCGGGGTGATCAACCTCCTCGACGACCTCGGGCGCCGTCTCGGCCTGTCCTACCTGTTCGTGGCCCACGACCTGTCGGTGGTGCGGCACATCGCCGACCGCGTGGCGGTGATGTACCTGGGCAAGATCGCCGAGATCGGGCGGGTGGACCAGGTGTACGGCGCCCCGATGCATCCGTACACCCAGGCCCTGCTGTCCGCGGTTCCCATCCCCGACCCCGACAAGGAGCGGGAGCGCCGCCGCATCCTGCTCGACGGCGACCTCCCCAGCCCCGCGAACCCCCCCTCGGGCTGCCGGTTCCGCACCAGGTGCCCCAAGTTCAAGGCCCTCACGGATGTGCGCCGGGTGCGCTGCGTCGAGGAGGAGCCCGAGGTCCGCCCGCTGGGTGACGACCACGGGGCCTCCTGTCACTACGCGGAGAAGCTCGACGTCGTCTAGCGGCCAATGCCGGACATATACCTATATATAGGAGGAAACGTGACTGCAGTCCGGAGGGGACGGCCGGGCGCGGGGGAGCCGTGCGGAGAAGCCGGTGCGCCCTCGCCGGTGGGCGCGCCGATCAGAGCCCTCGCGCGCGCTCGCCGGGGCCCGCTGGTGGCCGTCGCCCTCGCCGTCACCCTGTCGCTCGCCCCGGTGGCCTGCGGGAACGACTCGGGTGGCTCGGGGGGTACGGCCACGGGGAAGATCGCGCCGGCGATCAAGGCGTTCGACATCAACCCGATGCCCCGCGACCGGGTCAGGCAGGGCGGCGTCCTGCACTGGGGGCTCACCGAGTTCCCCACGCAGTGGAACCTGAACCACGTCGACGGCAACCTGGCGGAGGTCAAGAAGGTCATCGACGCCCTGATGCCCGCCGCGTTCCGCTCCGACGAGAAGGCCACCCCGACCCCGAACACCGACTACGTCACCGACGCCCGGGTGACCGCGACCAGTCCGCGGCAGGTGGTCGCCTACACGCTGAACCGCAGGGCCCGGTGGTCGGACGGCAAGCCGATCACCTGGCAGGACTACGAGGCACAGTGGAAGGCCCTGAACGGCAAGAACCCCGACTTCCACGTCGCCGCGACCACCGGATACCAGGACATCGCGAGCGTCGCGCGGGGCAGGGACGACTACGAGGTGGTGGTGACCTTCGAGAGCCCGTTCTCCGAGTGGCAGTCGCTGTTCTGGCCGCTCTACCCGAAGTCGACGAACGCGACGCCGGACGCCTTCAACACGAGCTGGCTGAACCGGATCCCCGTGACCGCCGGCCCGTTCAAGTTCGCCTCCTTCGACCAGACGGCCAAGACGACGACGATCGTCCGCGACGACGCCTGGTGGGGTGACAGGGCCAAGCTCGACAAGATCATCTATCGTTCGCTGGACACCGACGCGCTGGTCGGGGCGTTCACCAACGGCGAGCTGGACGTCTTCGACGTCGGGCCCTCCGCGCCCGACTACGCGAGGGCCAGGAGCGCCAGGGGGGCGGTCATCCGGCAGGCCGCCGGTCCGGACTTCCGGCACTTCACGTTCAACGGCGAAAGTCCCGCGCTCTCCGACGCCAAGGTCCGCCAGGCGATCGTCCTCGGCTTGAACCGCGAGGTGATCGCGCGGTCCGACCTGCAGGGCCTCAACTGGAACAGCGCGCTGCTGAACAACCACTTCTTCATGAACACCCAGGCGGGCTATCAGGACAACTCCGGCGCGCTTGGGAAGTACGACCCGGCCAAGGCCGAGCGGCTGCTGGACGCCGCCGGCTGGCGCCGGGCGAGCCCCACCCGCCAGAAGGCCGGCAAAGTGCTCACCGTCCGCTTCGTGATCCCCGCCGGGCTCCAGCTCAGCAAGTCCGAGGGCGAGCTCACGCAGGCCATGCTGGAGCGGATCGGCGTCAAGGTCACCATCCAGTCGGTGCCGAACGACGACTTCTTCTCCAAGTACGTGATTCCCGGAAACTTCGACATCGCGCCGTTCTCCTACATCGGCACTCCCTTCCCGGTCTCCAGCAGCTACGGCACGTACGCCAACGGGGTCAAGTCGTCGGACGGCAAGGTCCGGTGGAACGCCAATTTCGGCAGGTCGGGCAGCCCCGAGATCGACGCGGCGATGAAGCGGGCCTCGTCCGATCTCAACGCCGAACGGGCGAGGAGCGACGCCAACGAGGCCGACAAGCTGATCTGGCAGAAGGTCAACGTCCTCCCGCTCTACCAGCGGCCGCAGAACTGGGGGGTGAAGTCCACGCTCGCCAACATCGGGGCCCCCGGGTTCTACACCCTGAAATACGCCGACATCGGCTTCAGCGGCTAGCGGGGCGCCGGAAGGCTAGGCGGAGGGCTCGTCGGGGATGTCGGCGATGTCGTCGAGGGCGGCGGCCAGCTCGTCGGGGTGGTCGCCGATCCGCTCGGCGATCTCCATGAGCACGTGCAGCACGTCGTGCCGGTCGTGCCCGAGGTCGAGCAGGCGCTGGGCGGCCTCCCACATCTGCTCGGGATCGCCGTCCCACAGCCGCTTGGCGATCTCCTCGTGCCAGGCCAGGTGCTCGGCGTAGTCGGGACGGTCGCGCTCGTCCGCGTGGTCGATCTCCACCAGGATGCGGCGGTCGGCGTCCTCGGCCGGATGCAGGGCCGACAGGTCGATGTCGCCGTGCACGCCTTCCAGGAACGGGAACGCGAACGCCCGCCTGGCGAGGGCCGACAGGTCGCCGTCGGGCAGCAGGCGCTCGACGAGGGACCGGTCCAGGCCGAAGGTCGTCGGATCGCGGTAGGCCTCGGTGAAGCGGCCCGTCGCCTCCCAGACGGCGTCCAGCGTGGCCCGCACGCCCTCCTCGGGCAGCCCGGTCTTCGGGGCGGCGAACCGCACCCACGACAGCAGCACGTGGGGCATGGCCTCCTGCTCGGCGGGGTCGAGGAGGACCTTGCGCGGCAGCCAGTCGAGCAGGAACGTCTCGCACTTGGTGGGGCTGACCCGCAGCGGGCGGTTGAAATCCTGGTCGCAGCCGTAGTCGATGATGTGGTCGGCGCACCGGGACGCCGCCGAGGGGTCGGAGAGGTGCTCGGCCGCGTCGGAGGCCAGGAACTCCGCCGCGAGCATCGCGCGGCGGTCGCGGCTGTACGGCGCCTCGCTGAAGAGCGGGGCGGGGCGCTTGCGGCCCGGGGGCAGTGCCTTGATCCGCGCCCTGGCGAAGGCGTGGTAGGCGCTGTAGCTGTCGCTCACGAGCTTGGGCGACTTGCGGCCCAGCGACTCGGTCGTGGCCTTCATGGCGAACTCCAGAAGCGCCCTGGCCTGCTGCGGCTCGATCTCCTCGAAGCGCAGCATGGGATTGCCCGCGGCCTCCATGCCGGCCTTCTCCAGCAGGCTGTCGACCTGGGAGGAGACCCACGCGTCACGGGCCATGCCCCGCATGTTGTAGTCGACGATCACCACCAGGGCGTGTGAATCCTCGCTGTGGGCCTCGGGAGCCCGCTCGGCCACGGCGCCCTCTGCCGTGCCGAGGCCCGGCGCCTCGTGCCCGGCGACCAGGTCGGCGCCGTCGCCGCCTGCCGTCTCAGCGGCTTCTGAGCCGCGATCGTGCCCGCTCGCACCGGAACGGTGGCCGGGACCCGCCACCCCGACCTTGCCGGAAGACGACTGCTGGCCGACGCGGCCCTGCGCGGACTGGTCGGGAAAGCCCCGGTAGGCGAAGGTGCACACCACGGTGTCCTGGTCGCCGTAGGCGTCCCTGGAGACGTAGCAGCCCCGGGGTTTGACCGCTCCAACCCGCTCCGCCCAGCGCGGTCTCGCCACGTCGGACTCCATCAGGGCCAGCGCCGCGCCCTCGGCCTTCGCGGCCTGCCGGGCGGTGCCGAGGTAGGCCACGGCGATCAGCAGGGTCAGCGCGGCGGGCGTGCCTGCCTTGGCGGCGTAGTCGACCAGGCCCTCGCCGAGGAACTCCTCGACGTCGCCCCGGCGCAGGCGGCGGCCCCACCACGCGCCGAGCATGTCGGAGACCATCAGCTCGGCGTCGAGCGGGGTGCGGACGGCGAGCAGCTCGCGGGCCGCCAGAAGCATCTCCGCGAACACGTCGTCCGGCGGCTGGGTGCCCCGGGGGTCTCGTCGTCGTCGGCGGCTCACGCCCCTTACCTTCTCGCATTCCAGCCCCAAACGGTGCACGGAACGCCGCCTGGTGACCCCGCTGTTACCCGGAAGGCCCGACTGTTACCCACCTGGGCCTGCGAGTGTCACCGCCAGGGGGCATGTGTGTTACCCGTGCCGGGACCCGGTCAGCTGGGAGGGCCTACGAGGGGCGCGGAGCTGGCGAGCGCGAGCAGGTGCTCACGCGCGATGCGCTCCACGACGGGTGCTGTGATGTCGACACCGAGGTGGGCGGCGCACGCCCACACATCCTCCACACATCGTTCCACGATCTCGATGGGCACGATGAGGAACTCGTCGGAAAGGCGCGCGCTGACGAGCTCGCGCGGTCCGGCTGCTCGCGATTGGGCTTCGCTTGGCCCGGATACTCGCGGTTCGGCGGTTCCCCAGGTGAAACGCGTTGCTAGAGCAGGCATGGGCGGTTTCGCATCCTCCCGGTGAGCCGGGGGAGATCCATCCCCCGGACCAGTGCGCTGAGGGGGCGTGCGTACCCATTCCATCTTGTATCGCGGAGGTGTCAACCCCTAAGGGTTAGGGGCACATCCGGCACCGGACGCCCTCTCCTGTGGGAAGCTGTTCCCCAGCGCGTCCGGTTGCCGGACACGCCGTGCCCTACGGCACGAGCGTTACCGTGCGGGTCGAGGTGGCGGAAGGTGAAGGCTTGGCCGGGGTGGCGGAGACCGAGCAGACCAAGGGGCGAGTGCCGAGAAAGTCGGCCGATCTTGCTGCACACCGCGGCGCGTTTTTGACAGGATGCGTTGACCGCATCGCGGCCGGGGCTTCCGTCCGCGCGTGCCCATCGCCGATGATGTAGTGCAGTTCCGCGCTACCAATCACAGTTATGGAGATGTGCCTCGTGGGAGACCCTGGCACGCGACGGAGGTGCCGACCATGAGCGCCGAAACCTCCGTGCCCCGTCCCCGGGAGTCGGGTGTGGACATCTCAGACCCCGCCCTGTTCCAGGGCCTGCTCGCGGAGGCGCCGTTCGCCTTCGCGTTCTTCGACCCGGCCGGCAGGTTCCAGCGGGTCAACGAGAGCTTCGCCGACATCAGCGGTGTGGCCGCCGACGCGCATGCCGGCCACGCGGCGTCGGAGATCCTCGCCGCCGACCTCTCGGCCCTGATCGACGCGGCGCTGCGCAGGGTCGTCGACGAGCACCGCGCGGTCGCCAACGGCGACCAGCGCTACCGCAGCATGTCCGCCACCGGCGAGCTGCGGCACTGGACCCTGTCGTTCTACCCGATCCACGGCGACAAGGGCGCGCTGGCCGGGGTCGCCATGTTCGGCGTCGACGTCACCGAGCGCCAGCTCACCGAGGAGGAGCTGCGCCGCAGCGAGGAGCGCTACCGCTCGCTGGTGGAGTCGCAGCAGCAGCTCGTGTGGATCACCTCGCCCACCGGCGCCGTGATCGAGGACGCCCCGCAGTGGCGGGCCATCACCGGTCAGAGCCTCGAAGAGTACAACGCCTACGGCTGGCTGGAGGCCGTCCATCCCGACGACCGCCCGGCCGCCGACGAGGCATGGCGCGAGGCCCTGCGCGGGCGCACCCTGTTCGAGTGGAGCTATCGCGTCCGCACCCGGGCAAGCGGTTACCGCCACTTCGAGGTGCGGGCCGTCCCGATCATCCGGCACGGCCGGGTGATCGAGTGGGTGGGCGCCAACAGCGACGTCACGCCGCAGCGTGAGGCCGAGGAGATGCGGGGCCGCCTGACCGACCAGCTCGGCGCCGCCGCCCTGCGCACGGCACGCCTGCAGGGCGCCACGGCGATGCTCGCCGAGGCGCTCACGGTGGAGCAGGTCGTCCAGGTCATCATCGACGTCGGCCGCACCGCCCTGGCCGCCGACAGGTCGGCCGTCGCCCTCCTCGACACCGATCGGGCGGCGCTGAAGCTGACCAACAGCGGCGGCCTTCCCGATGTTCCCGGGGCGGCCGGCGAGGAGATCCCGCTCTCGCAGTCGAGCGTGATGACCATGGCGGTCAACAGCCGCAGGCCCGTGTTCGCCGAGTCTCCCGACAGCCTCCGCGCCCAGCTGGTGGAGGCGGGCGGCGACGAGGCGGTGGTCGCGGGCTTCCTCGCCCACAGCGACGAGCGGGCGTGGGTCGGGCTCCCGCTGCTGGCCGCGGGCCGGGCGCTCGGCGCGCTCCGGTTCGCCTTCACCCGGCCGCAGAAGATCTCGCAGGAGGACGGCGTCTTCCTGGAGGCCCTGGCAGGGCAGTGCGCGCTCGCCGTGGAGCGGGCCACGCTGTTCGAGCGCGAGCACCGCACCGCCGAGACGCTGCAGCGCAGCCTCCTGCCCGACCGCCTGCCGGTGATCCCCGGCCTGGTGCTGGCCCAGCGCTTCCGCTCAGGCAGCAGGCACGTCCAGGTCGGCGGCGACTGGTACGACGCGTTCGTCCTGCAGGACGCCCGGGTGGCGGCCGTCGTGGGCGACGTCATGGGCAAGGGCGTCAAGGCCGCCGCGGGCATGGGCCGCATCCGCAACGCCATGCGCGCCCTGGCCCTCACCAACCCGCCGCCCGCGGCCGTGCTCACCGGTCTCGACCGGGTCTTCGACGCCACCGAGGACGAAGAGCAGGTCACGACCCTGGCGTACATGGTCGTCGAGCCCGGCACCGGCGAGGGCACCCTCGCGCTGGCCGGTCACCCGCCGCCCCTGCTGGTGTCGCCTCAGGGCACCGCCGTGCTGTCCGAGGGGGAGCCCGGCACCCCGCTCGGCTGGCCGACCATCCGCAAGCAGTTCCGGTTCTGCGTCCCGCCGGGTCACACCGCGGTGCTCTACTCGGACGGCCTCGTGGAGAACCGCAAGCGAGGGCTCGACGCCGGGCTCGCGGAACTTTGTTCTGTAGTCGGCGAGGCGCCTCCTGAAGTCCTAGGAAATCCGCATATGTTGCTTGACTTCCTGGTGGATCGGATGCTGGCGGGGTATGAGCAGGACGATGACGTCACGGTGCTCGCCGTTCATGTGCCGGCCGCCACAAAGAGTGACTGAATGAAACAGTCATAAGGGTTGCTTTCGGGTATCGGTGACCCGCTTCCGTACGCACTACTGTTCCGGTCGGCCTAGGGTGGAGGGCAACCGCTGTGAGGCGGCCGTAAGGACAGCGGGGTCGTGCCAGAATGCTGGGCAGGTACGTCGCGGTTCGCACGGCCCACCACCGAAAAAAGCAAGCGCCCCTAGCGGGCACCTGGGTCCATTCTCACCATGCGTTCGTTCGAGAGGTGTTCGTGTCGCCTGCAAGTTCGACTCGCTCGAAGCCATCTGAGCTGAACGAGCCCGTCATTCAGCGGCTCATCGAGCGTGGGCGCTCGCAGGGTTTCCTCGAGTCTGAGGATGTCCGCAAGGCCTTCGAGGAGGCGGACATCCCGATGTCGCACGCCGCTGGGTTCCTGAGGAACCTCAGCAAAGAGGGTGTGACCGTCGTGGTGACCGCTGCGGACTCGGCGGCGCCCAAGAAATCTCGTGGCCCGGCCAAGCGTCGCACCGCCGCCCCCGTGAAGAAGACCAAGACCGCCACCGCGGCGGCCAAGGAGCAGCCCGATACCGTCACGGCCGTGGTGAGCGGTGCCGGGGGCGAGGCCGCGGCGCCGGCTGAGAAGCCGGCCGCCAAGAAGCCCGTGGCCAAGAAGGCCGCGCCGGTGAAGAAGGCCACCCCTGACGCTCCCGCCAAGGTCGCAACCCCTGCCGCCCTCGCCAAGAAGGCCAAGCCGGAGGTCGCCGTGCCCGCGTCGCCATCGCCCAAGATCGAAACCAAGCCCAAGGTCTCTTCTGAGGATGACGAGGAGCTCGACATCGAGGGTGACCTCGAGCTCGATGACTTCGACATCGACGTGGAGGTGGAGGCCGTGGCCGAAACCGACACGGAGACCGAGGTAGAGGCAGAGCCGGAGGTCGAGGTCGAGGCGGAAGCCGAGACCGAGGTCGAGGCGGAGGTCAAGCCCGGCGTCGAGGTCCAGAGCGACGACGAGGTCCTGATCCTCTCCGATGACGACGACGACGCGCCCGTGGCGCAGGTCGCCGCCGCCGGAGCCACCGCCGACCCGGTGAAGGACTACCTCAAGCAGATCGGCAAGGTCCCGCTGCTCAACGCCGAGCAGGAGGTCGAGCTGGCCAAGCGCATCGAGGCCGGTCTGTTCGCCGAGGAGCAGCTCGCGAACGACGGCGAGAGGCTTCCCGTCGACGTCCGCGCCGAGCTCGAGTGGATCGCCGAGGACGGCCGCCGCGCCAAGAACCACCTGCTGGAGGCCAACCTCCGCCTGGTGGTCTCGCTGGCCAAGCGCTACACCGGCCGCGGCATGCTCTTCCTGGACCTGATCCAGGAGGGCAACCTGGGCTTGATCCGTGCGGTCGAGAAGTTCGACTACACCAAGGGCTACAAGTTCTCCACCTACGCCACGTGGTGGATCCGCCAGGCGATCACCCGTGCCATGGCGGACCAGGCGCGGACCATCCGCATCCCCGTCCACATGGTCGAAGTGATCAACAAACTGGCACGGGTCCAGCGGCAGATGCTGCAGGATCTCGGTCGCGAGCCGACTCCCGAGGAGCTGGCGCGCGAGCTCGACATGACCCCTGAGAAGGTCGTCGAGGTCCAGAAGTACGGGCGTGAGCCGATCTCCCTGCACACCCCGCTCGGCGAGGAGGGTGACAGCGAGTTCGGTGACCTCATCGAGGACTCCGAGGCCATCGTCCCGGCCGACGCGGTGAGCTTCACCCTGCTCCAGGAGCAGCTCCACTCCGTGCTCGACACGTTGTCCGAGCGCGAGGCGGGAGTGGTCTCCATGCGGTTCGGCCTCACCGACGGCCAGCCGAAGACGCTCGACGAGATCGGCAAGGTCTACGGGGTGACGCGCGAGCGCATCCGGCAGATCGAGTCCAAGACCATGTCGAAGCTTCGCCACCCGTCGCGCTCACAGGTCCTGCGCGACTACCTCGACTGATGACGGCACGGCTCCCGCTCTACCAGGGCGGGAGCCGTTCTCGTCATCGGTGCGGACGGCCCAGCGCCGATATCGCCGTTAACGCAGCCGTAACGTCGCGGTAGCGGCACAAGTCTTGACGGCTTCTAGGCTCACCGCCCATGGGTGTGATCGAAGTGGATCGGGCGCGTGCTCGGGGGCCACGACTGATCGCAAGCCGTCCATGGGCCGACACCGTGCTCGACGACGCGGTGAACGCACTGGGACGTGGATATCTCGAACCCGCCATTCCCGCGCTCGTGGCGACCCGGGGCGATCCCGAGGTTCGCGCGTTGCGGGTCGAGGCGCTCTCCAAGGCCGCCGTGGGTCTCGCGGGAGGCATCGAGGCCCTTCTCTCGCGAGATCGGGTCAATCCCGATCTGTGGCTGTGGCTCGGCCGCACCCGCGTCGAGGAGGCCTGGGAGGCCAAGCCCGACGTCCGCGCGCGAGCCGTGCAGGCCGATCGCATGCGCGTCTTCCATCAGGCGATGGAGTCGGCGCGGGCCCCATTGCTGGCAGCCGCCCAGCTGATGCCGGCCGATCCGGCGCCCTGGGTCTCCCTTCTCTGGCTGGCGCTCGGCCTCGAGCGGCCGAGGGAGGAGAAGGACTCCATCTGGACCGAGGCGTCGCGCCGTCACCGCACGCTGTTCGCCGCCAACATCGCCCGGCTGATCACGCTCTCCCCCGGGTGGGGCGGCACGAGCCAGGAGATGTTCGACTTCGCGAGGGCCGCGGGCCGGCAGGCCCCCGACGGCGATCCCCTGTCGGTGTTGCTGCCCCTCGCCTACTTCGAGCACGTCGTCGGCGAACGATCGGGGCGGTCACGCGCCTGGGTCTCGTACGAGGTACAGCGGGAGATCACCTCGGCGGCGGGCCGGTGGCACGAGCCCAGGGGCGGCAGGGCGCATCCGAGGGCCGTGGAGGCGCACAACGCCTTCGGCGCCGCGTTCTACCTGGCCGACATGCGGCGGCCGGCCCGAGGGCACCTCTCCCGCACGGGCGGCAGGTTCAGCGTCCTGCCCTGGTCGCACATGGGCGACCCCGAGAAGGAGTTCCACAAGGCGTGTTCACGGCTGAATGTGATCACGAACGGATAACGACGTCCAGGATCCAGGGGCCGCCCTTGCGGGGTGGGGCGCCGAGCTCGGTCACGTGGCCGAGCCCCGCCAGGAGCTCGGCCAGCTCCTGCGGGCTTCGTGGATCGGCGCCGCTCTCGACCAGGGAGCGCGCGACCGCGCCGCGCGTGGCCTTGGCCATGTGGCTCACCACCGAGCGGTTGCCGGCGGTCTCCCTCAGCACCCGCACCATCGTGGCTCGCGACCCGGGCTGCCAGGCCTGGGCGTACGTCGACGACCGCAGATCGACCACCATCCCCGCCTCCGCGTCGAGGACCTCGGCCAAAGCTGGGCGCCAGTGGGCCGTGAGGCCGCCCAGCGGCGGCAGCCGTACACCCATGGACAGGCGATAGGGAGGGACGCGGTCGGAGAGCCGCAGCGCCCCCCACAGCCCCGAGAACACGATCACCGAGCGCTGCGCGCGGCGACGCGCCCTCGCGTCCAGGGAAGCGAGCCCGAGGTTGTCGTAGAGCACGCCGGTGTAGAGCCGCGACGCGGGGAGGGTGGGGGCGGTGCGCAGCCGCAGGTTCCTGTCGAGCTCGGCCGCCTGGCCGGGGGACAGGCCCAGCACCGCCATCGCCTCGTCCTGCGGGCCCTGGGCCAGGGCGGTGAGGGCGTCGAGGGCCTTCTCGCGCGCGGATGTCAGGGCGGGGAAGCTCAGGGAGCCAAGATCCAGAGCGGCCCCCCTACTGCGGGTGGCCTTGCCCTCGGACGGCGGCAGCAGGATCAGCACGGAGTCCGATCCTAGTCCTCCGCAGGTCAAGGGGACTCCACCGCCCCCGCGACACCGGACGGGGGCTGATCGGCTAATCTGCGCCGGTGAGTGGGGAAAGCCTTGACCTGGATGACCTCGTGCACCGCGCCTGGCCGGCACCCTGCCAGGAATCGCTGGACGGCTGGGTCCTGCGCTACGCCGATGGCGTGACCAAGCGCGCCAACTCGGTGCTTCCCTGGGCCACGCCGGACGATCTGGACAATGCGGTCGACGCCGCCGAGAAGTTCTACGCCGAGCGGGGGCTGCCATGCGTCTTCTCCATGGGCCCGCGTGCGACGCCCGGCCTGGACGAGATGCTGGCCGCGCGCGGATACCGCCTGGTCGACGAGACGGTCTCCATGGTCGCCCCGATGATCGGGAAGCCCGCGACCGCCGCGCATGACGTGAAGATCGCCGGCCATCCGGCCGAGGCGTGGCTCGCCGCCTGGTGGGCGGTGGACGGGCGGTTCGGGCAGGACGGCCTGGCCGCCGCCGAGCGGATCGTCCGAGGTGTGCCCGCGAGCTACGCCGCCGTCGAGCGGGACGGCGCGCCGGTGGCCGTGGGGCGTTCCGTGCTCCGGGGCGGCACGCTGGGCATCTACTGCATGGCCACGCTGCCCCACGCGCGGCGCCAGGGGCTCGGGCGCGCCGTACTGCGGGCACTGCTGGCCCACGGCCGGGCGCGAGGCGCCTCGCAGGCGTACCTGGTGGTCGTGGCGTCCAACCACGCGGCCAGGGCGATGTACGCCTCGGAAGGCTTCACGCCGTCGGCCGGTTACCACTACCGGGTGCGGTGACCGATCCAAGGCGCGCCTGGACCGTGTGGCGACCGACCAGAGGCATCCCTGTGGTGACCGTCTCCGGGGCGTTCGTTCCTGGGCTGTCGCACGGCCGGGGTGTGTCCCCGCGTGCGGGAGCGGGAAAGCCCCGGCGGTGCCGCACGGCCGCCCCGGAGCGCCGCCGCGCACGGTGGGCCCTGCCGGGACGCCACGCGCGGTCACGCTCCGGGACGGCCGTGCGTGCGGGCCTTGCCGGAGAGAGCGACGCGGCGAGCCCCGAGATGGTCGTCCAGGGGGACGCCATCCGAGATCGCCGCGTTCACTTATGTGGTTGTTGCTCGATTATCGGGATCAGAGCGGCAGGCGCATGCTCACCGCTCGGTGGTGTTCGAGGTTGGGGTTTCGCTCAGGCGCGCCGACTCGTCCTGGATGTCGGCACCCTTGTCGCGAAGGGCCGCGACGTGCCGACGTCCATGGTGAGCGCAGAACAGTAGCTCCCCGCCCACGGGGAGGGACGCGCGGATGTACGCCTGGGCGCCGCACCGGTCGCACCGGTCCACGGCGGTCAGAGGCTTGGTGGGGGCGAGAGCTCCAGTCACGTATCGCCTTTCGGGTCACCCCACTGACGTGGGGATTTGGCGTCAGTCACTTGGCTCAACATCTAACCCGATGCAGACGTTCCCAATCACCTTCCGGATACGCCCAGAGCAGAATGTGTCGTTAAGTGACGTGAATCGAGGTCCGCCTGACGCAGAACCCGTTGTTGGTGGCACGCTTAGGCGCGCTGGAACATCAAGAAAAGGTAGGCTACGCACACATGTTCGATGCTCAGTGGGAGTGGGAGTGACCGCAGTCAGCACGGAGGCGGGTTACACGGCCCGTCATCTGTCGGTGCTGGAAGGCCTGGAGGCCGTCCGTAAGCGCCCCGGAATGTACATCGGGTCCACTGACAGCCGCGGTCTCATGCACTGCCTCTGGGAGATCGTGGACAACGCCGTCGACGAGGCTCTCGCCGGCTTCTGCAAGCGCATCGAGGTCGAGCTGTTCCCCGACGGGTCCATCGAGGTCCGTGACGACGGCCGCGGCATCCCCGTCGACGTCGAGCCCAAGAGCGGCCTCGCGGGCGTCGAGCTCGTCTACACCAAGCTTCACGCCGGCGGGAAGTTCGGCGGCGGCTCCTACGGCGCCTCGGGCGGCCTGCACGGCGTCGGCGCCTCCGTGGTCAACGCCCTTTCCGCCCGGCTCGACGTCGAGGTCGACCGGGGCGGGCGCGTCCACGAGATCAGCTTCCGCCGCGGCGTGCCCGGCGTCTTCGACGGTGACGGCCCCACCGCCAAGTTCAAGAAGAAGTCGGGCCTGCGCGACGGCGGCGCCCTCGCGAAGAAGATCACCGGCACGCGGGTGCGCTGGTGGGTCGACAGCCAGATCTTCCTGCGCGAGGCCGAGGTCTCGCTCGACGAGATCCACGTCCGCGCGCGGCAGACCGCCTTCCTGGTCCCCGGGCTCACGATCTCGGTGCGTGACAGCCGGGGCGAGGAGCCCGTGGAGGAGGAGTTCCGCTTCGACGGCGGCATCTCCGAGTTCACCGAGTTCCTGGCCCGCGACGAGTCCGTGTGCGACGTCATGCGTCTGCAGGGCGTCGGCCACTTCCACGAGACCGTCCCCGTGCTCGACGAGCAGGGCCACATGACCTCCACCGAGGTCGAGCGCGAGCTCACCGTCGACGTCGCCGTGCGCTGGGGCAAGGGCTACGAGACCACCGTGCGCTCGTTCGTCAACGTGATCGCCACCCCCAAGGGCGGCACCCACGTCAGCGGCTTCGAGCGCGCCCTGGTCCGCACGATCAACGAGCAGCTCAGGGAGACCCGCCTGCTCAAGAACGGCGACGACCCGGTCACCAAGGAAGACATCCTTGAGGGCCTCACCGCCGTTGTCACGGTCCGGGTGCCCGAGCCGCAGTTCGAGGGGCAGACCAAGGAGGTCCTCGGCACCTCGGCGGCGAGCCGCATCGTGTCCCATGTGGTCACGCGTGAGCTGAAGGATTTGTTCGCCAGCACCAAGCGCGCCCACAAGCTGCAGCTGCGCGCCGTCCTTGAGAAGATCGTCGCGGCGGCCAAGGCCCGCATCGCGGCCCGCGAGCACCGCGACAACCAGCGCCGCAAGAGCGCCCTTGAGAACTCCGCGCTGCCCGCCAAGCTCGTCGACTGCCGCAGCGACGCCGTCGACCGCAGCGAGCTGTTCATCGTCGAGGGCGACTCCGCGCTCGGCACCGCCCGCGCGGCCCGCGACTCCGAGTTCCAGGCCCTGCTGCCGATCCGCGGCAAGATCCTTAACGTGCAGAAGGCCTCCGTCGCCGACATGCTGAAGAACGCCGAGTGCGCCGCGATCATCCAGGTGATCGGCGCCGGCTCCGGCCGCGGCTTCGACATCGAGGCCGCGCGCTACGGCAAGGTCATCCTGATGGCCGACGCCGACGTCGACGGCGCCCACATCCGCTGCCTGCTGCTGACGCTCTTCCACCGCTACATGAAGCCCATGGTCGAGGCGGGCCGCGTGTTCGCCGCCGTGCCTCCCCTGCACCGCATCGAGGTCACCAACCCGGGCAGGGGCAAGGAGAAGTACATCTACACCTACTCCGACGCCGAGCTGCACAAGGTGCTGCGCGACCTTGAGCGAAAGGGCAAGCGCTGGAAGGATCCCATCCAGCGCTACAAGGGCCTCGGCGAGATGGACGCCGACCAGCTCGCTGAGACCACCATGGAGCCGCGCCACCGCACGCTCCGCCGGGTCCGCATCGAGGATGTCGAGGCCGCCGAGCAGATCTTCGCGCTTCTCATGGGCAGCGACGTGGCTCCCCGCCGCGAGTTCATCGTCGGCAGTGCCGCCGAGGTCGACCGCGACCACATCGACGCCTGAGCCCGCGACTGGGCTCTCGGGTGACCCGGCTCCTTGGAAGCCGGGTCACATTGGCGTGGTCTCCGGGCTGTGGGCCCTCACAGCCCCGTCTCGGGGGTCACAGCGTGACGGGCATCAGCTTGCCCGTGTGGACGTCGTACACCGCTCCGCCGATGGTCAGGCGCTCCGGCAGATAGGGGTAGGTCCGGATCCGGACCAGGTCGCGCCGCAGCGCCGCGTCCTGGTCCGGCACCGTGTGGAACTCCAGGCTCCGCGTGTCGACGCCGTACTCCCGGCTGATCAGCTCGTGGACGTCCTCGTCGGTCGACTTGGCCATCCGGCAGTCGGTGTGCGGCATGACCAGGACACGGTCGACGCCGAGAAGATACACCGCGAGCACCAGCGTACGCAGCACGTCGGGGGTCACCCGGGCGCCCGCGTTACGCAGGATCTTCGCATCCCCCGCCGAGAGACCGAGCAGGCCTAGCGGATCGATCCGCGAGTCCATGCACGTCACCACGGCGAGGCCGCGCCGTGCGCGGCCGGTCAGGTTCGAACCTTGGAAGGTTTGGGCGTATTTCTCATTGGCGGTTAGCAGATCGTCGAATGCTTCCGTCATGGTGCCAATATTCCCGGATGCCGTTTTCGGCAATGCTCCCGGGGGTGTCCGGAAGCGGCTTCGTAAAGATCCCACGATCAGTCGTCACTTTGGGTGATGATGAGTGCACGTTACGTGCAAGATCGTTGGGAGGGCCTCGCGGTGGGGATGACCGATTCACTCGCCGGATATCTACGCGCTCGGGCCAGGTGGCGACTCGACCGGGTTCAGCGCAAGGACGGCGGCTGGAACGCGCGCTGCGCGCTCGCGCTGCTCGACGCCGCGGCCTACGCGCAGACGCTTCCCGAGGACGACCCGCTGGTCATCGCGCTCGAAGAGGCCGGATGCTTCGGCCCATACGGGTTCGGCGAATTCGAGCCGGGCGAGGCGGCGGCCAAGCTGATCGACTTCTGGCACGACGGCGAGCCGTGGGAGCTGCTGACGGCCATTCCGCCCGTGGCCAGGGGGGATGCCGTCCCCTCCGCCCACTAGCGGCGGCCGTGCGCGCCCGTCGCTCTCTGGAGCGGTTTGGGCCGCCGCGCCTCGGATACGGGGGCGGAGCGGTCGTGCTTCCCGGCATGGCCGAACAGCCGCGAAAACCGTTTTCACCGTCGCGAGCACCCTTGTATCTTGACGGGCGGTGTCCCCGACGAAGATCTGCAGAGGAAGTGATCATGAGCGAGATCGCGCGCATGCGTGCCATAGTGCTCGACTGCCCGGATCCCAGAGCTCTGGCCGAGTTCTACGCCGCCGTGGTCGGGTGGAAGGTGCTCTACGAGGACGCCGACTGGGTGAGCCTGAGCGACGGCGGCGAGATCAGGCTGTCGTTCCAGCAGGCCGATGACTACCAGCCGCCGAACTGGCCCTCGTCGGACCACCCGCAGCAGCTGCACCTCGACCTCACGGTCGACGACCGCGAGAAGGCGGGGGCCGAGGTGCTGGCCCTGGGCGCCGTCAAGCATCCCCACCAGCCGGGGGAGACCGATGGCTTCACGGTCTACCTGGACCCGGCGGGGCACCCCTTCTGCCTCTGCGACGCCGACTAGCACGACCGGCCCCAGGCGCGTTCGGCCCCAGGTGGCCGTCGGGGCTCGCCTCTTCGGCTGGTCTCCCGTCAGGTTGATCGCCGGAGCCCGATGACACGGCTCCGGCGATCACTTTCTCGTCCCGCCCGGGCGGGGGTGGCCAGGCTCAGAAGAGCTGCTCGTCCGGCTCGGCCGCCTGGTCTTCCAGGGATCCGCCGGTCCGGCCCTCGCCGTCCGCGCCGGGGCCGGTGCCGAGCGCCCCGCCGATCGCGGCGATCGCGGCGGCCATCCGCAGACCGGAGCCGTCGCGGCGGCCCAGCTCGGACGGCAGCTCGATCGGCTTGCCGGTCACGGACACCGCCTTGATCGGGGCCGGGCCCGCCCAGGCGAGGATGAGCACGTCCTCACCCTTGAGGAAGCGCTGGGCCCGCACGCCGCCCGTCGCCCTGCCCTTGGGCGGGAACTCCGCGTAGTCGGACACCTTGCCGCCTCCGGCATCCGTGCCGGGAAGCGCGGTGGCGGAGCCCGCGATGGTCACGACACGGGCCTCGCGGGTGGGGTCGACGACACCGAACCAGATGACCTTCGCGCTGTCGTCGATGCGGATGCCGGCCATGCCGCCGGCCGGGCGCCCCTGCGGCCGTACGGACGAGGCCGGGAAGCGCAGGAGCTGGGCATCGGAGCTGATGAACACCAGGTCGTGATCATCCGAGGTCAGCTCCACGGCCCCGACCACGCTGTCGCCGGGCTTGAGGCCGATGACCTCGAAGTCGTTGCGGTTGGCGGGATACTCGGGCACGACGCGCTTGACCATGCCCTGCGCGGTGCCGAGTGCGAGGCCAGGCCCCTCGGGGTCGAGGGATCCGAGGCCGACGACCAGCTCACCGGGGCTCAACGTGACGTACTCGCTGACCGGGTGGCCGCCCGACAGGGACGGCGGGCTGGCCAGGGGCGGCAGGGTCGGCAGGTCGACCACGGAGACCCTGATCAGGCGCCCGGCCGAGGTCACCACGCCGACCTCGCCCCGCACCGTCGACCGTACGACCGAGATAAGCACGTCGTGGGCGGAGCGTTCCTCCCCGGCGCCCAGCGGCGAGTCGTCGCCCGTGCGCGCGAGAAGGCCGGTCGACGAGAGCAGCACCAGGCAGGGGTCGTCGGCGACCTCCAGCGGGATCGCGCCGGGCGTCGTGACGGCCCCGGCCTCCAGCAGGACGGTGCGGCGCGGCGTGCCGTACGTCTTGGCGACCTCGGCCAGCTCGGCCGAGACGACCCGGCGCAGCCGGTCCTCCGACGACAGGATCGCGGAGAGCTCGGCGATCTCCGCCTGGAGGATCTCCCGCTCGCGGTCGAGCTCGATCTTGTCGTACCTGGTGAGGCGGCGCAGCGGCGTGTCGAGGATGTAGTTGGCCTGGATCTCGGAGAGATCGAAGATCTCCATGAGCCGGGTGCGCGCCTCGGCGGAGTTCTCCGAGGAGCGGATGACCTGGATGACCTCGTCGATGTTGAGGAGGGCGACGATGAGACCGTCGACCAGGTGGAGGCGCTCCTCACGCCTGCGCCGCCGGTAGGTGGAGCGGCGGCGCACCACCTCGATGCGGTGGTCCACGTAGACCTGGAGCAGGTCCTTCAGCCCCAGGGTGCGGGGCTGGCCGTCGACCAGCGCGACGTTGTTGATCCCGAAGGTCTCCTCCATCGGGGTCATGCGGTAGAGCTCGGCGAGCACGGCCTCGGGGTGGAAGCCGTTCTTGATCTCGATGACCAGGCGCAGGCCCTTGTGCCGGTCGGTGAGATCCTTCAGGTCGGAGATGCCCGAGAGCTTCTTTGAGGTCACCAGCTCCTTGATCTTGGTGATGACCCGCTCGGGGCCGACGTTGAAGGGCAGCTCGGTGACGATGATGCCCTTGCGGCGCGGGGTGACCTGGTCGATCGTCGCCTTGGCACGCATGCGGAAGGTGCCGCGGCCGGTCTCGTAGGCGTCCCTGACGCCGGCCAGCCCGATGATCGAGCCGCCGGTCGGCAGGTCGGGCCCGGGCACGTAGCGCATGAGCTCGTCGAGCGAGGCGCCCGGGTTCTTGATGAGGTGCCGGGCGGCGGCGATGACCTCGACCAGGTTGTGCGGCGCCATGTTGGTCGCCATGCCGACCGCGATGCCCGCCGCGCCGTTCACGAGGAGGTTCGGGTAGGCGCTGGGCAGGACCGTGGGCTCGGTTTCCTGGCCGTCGTAGTTGGGCTTGAAGTCGACGGTCTCCTCGTCGATCGACTGCACCATCAGCATGGACGCCGGGTCGAGACGCGCCTCGGTGTAGCGCATGGCGGCGGGCTGGTCGTCGGGCGAGCCGAAGTTGCCGTGGCCGTCGACCAGCGGGAGCCGCATCGAGAACGGCTGCGCCATGCGCACAAGGGCGTCGTAGATCGCGGTGTCGCCGTGCGGGTGGAGCTTGCCCATCACGTCACCGACGACCCGTGAGGACTTGACGTGCCCCCGGTCTGGCCGCAGGCCCATCTCGCTCATCGAGTAGAGGATGCGGCGCTGGACCGGCTTCAGTCCGTCGCGGGCGTCGGGGAGCGCGCGCTGGTAGATCACGGAGTACGCGTACTCCAGATAGCTGGTGCGCATCTCGGTCGAAACGTCGATGTCGACGATCCGCTCCTCGAAGTCCTCGTCTGGCGGGGGTGGGGTAGTCCGTCGGGCCATATCGAACATTGTGCCGAAGGTGCAAGGTGCTCCGCGACTTGACGGCCTCATCAGCCCGTACGGCCCGCGGCGGCGATCACCTGTCCGGCCCTCGCGCGCGGCCGGATCGCGGCCCTGGCTTGACCAAGCGGTTGCTTGCTTAGATGCTGGGGTGAGGCGACGAAGAGGGAGGGCTACGGGAGACATGATCGAGTTCAGGCCCATGACCAGGAACATCGGCGCCGAGGTCACCGGGGTCGATCTGCGCAAGCCGTTGTCGGAGGACGAGGTCCACACCATCAGGCAGGGCTGGCTGGAGCACCTGGTGCTCTTCTTCAGGGACCAGCCCATCGACGACGACGAGCACGCCCGGTTCGCGCTCCGCTTCGGAACCCTCAACATCCCGGCGTTCAACAAGGACCAGTCCAGCCCCATCCACCGCCTCGACCAGGTGGATCCCAAGGGCGAGGGGGGCGACGAATGGCACAGTGACAACACCTTCGAGCCCGAGCCGCCCATGGGCTCCCTGCTGCGCTGCCTGCGACTCCCCTCGGTGGGTGGCGACACCATGTGGGCCAACGCCTACATGGCCTACGAGACGCTGTCCCCGCCGATCCAGCGGCTCTGCGACGAGTTGACCGCCGTGCACGACATCACCAACTCCATGAAGAAGGCCATCTCCAAGGGGCACAAGTACGATCTGGCCACCATGCAGGCGAAGTGGCCGCCGTACGAGCGCCCGGTCGTGAGCGTCCACCCGGAGACCGGCAGGAGATCGCTGTTCGTGAACCGCTCGTCGACCACCCGCCTGGTCGGGCTGTCGGACCGGGAGAACGAGGCGCTCCTGCCCTACCTCGTCGACCACATCCGCTCCCCGGAGTTCCAGGTGCGGCTGAACTGGCGGCCGGGCACGCTGGCCTTCTGGGACAACCGCAGCACCCAGCACTACGCGGTGGCCGACTACACCGAACGCCGCGTCATGCACCGCGTCACCATCGCCGCCTTCGACGAGCACAGGAGCTGACGCCTGGGGACAATCGCGGCGAGACCGGCCCGAACCGCCTTGAACCGGGCATCGGTTGTCCACAGGAGGGCCTTGACGGCCTGAAACGTCGCCGGGACCTGGTACCAAGGAGCCATGGTTGACGAGAGCGGTCTGCGGGCCGAGGCGGAGCAGCGGCTGCGAGCCCTCGCGGGGGAGCACGCGAAGCTCAGAGACGACCAGTGGTCCGCGATCCGGGCGCTGGTCGTCGACCGGCGGCGCGCGCTGGTCGTGCAGCGCACCGGCTGGGGCAAGTCGGCGGTCTACTTCATCGCCACCGCGCTGCTGCGGGCCCGGGGCGCCGGTCCCACGGTCATCGTCTCGCCGCTGCTCGCCCTCATGCGCAACCAGATCTCCGCCGCCGACCGCGCCGGGGTCCACGCCGCCACGATCAACTCCGCCAACGTCGACGAGTGGGATCTCATCCACGCCGAGGTCGAGCGCGGCGAGGTCGACGTGCTCCTGGTCAGCCCCGAGCGGCTCAACAACCCCGACTTCCGCGACCTGGTCCTGCCGAAGCTGGCGGCGAGCGCCGGCCTGGTGGTCGTCGACGAGGCCCACTGCATCTCCGACTGGGGTCACGACTTCCGGCCCGACTACCGCCGCCTGCGCACCCTGCTGGCCGATCTCCCTCCGGGGGTGCCGGTCCTCGCCACCACGGCCACGGCCAACGCCCGGGTCACCCGCGACGTGGCCGAGCAACTCGCCGGCTTCACCGGCGGCGAGGCCGGCGAGGCCGGTGCGGCCGGTGAGATCGGTGAGGATGTTGAGGGTGCTGAGGGCGATGGCACCCTG
Source organism: Sphaerisporangium sp. NPDC088356 (assembly GCF_040685555.1). NCBI lineage: Bacteria > Bacillati > Actinomycetota > Actinomycetes > Streptosporangiales > Streptosporangiaceae > Sphaerisporangium > Sphaerisporangium sp. NPDC088356. Next base: position 27,793 of record NZ_JBFBIK010000010.1, on the reverse strand, counting down.
GTGCTGCGCGGGCCCTTGGAGCGCGACAGCCTTCATCTGAGCGTGGTGCGCCTTGCCACCGCCGAGCAGCGGCTGGCCTGGCTCGCCGAGACGCTGCGCGAGCTGCCGGGCTCCGGCATCATCTACACCCTCACCGTGGCAGCCACCCAGGAGATCGCCGCCTACCTGCGCGACCAGGGGCACGAGGTGGCCGCCTACTCCGGGCAGACCGACCCCGCCGAGCGGCTCGCCGCCGAGCAGGCGCTGCTCGACAACCGGCTCAAGGCGCTGGTCGCGACCTCGGCCCTCGGCATGGGCTTCGACAAGCCCGATCTCGGGTTCGTCATGCATGTCGGCGCTCCCGCGTCACCGGTGGCCTACTACCAGCAGGTCGGCCGGGCGGGGCGCGGTGTCGAGCGCGCCGAGGTGATCCTGCTGCCCGGCCCCGAAGACCGCGACATCTGGGCCTATTTCGCCTCGCTGGCCTTCCCGCCGGAGCCGGTGGTGCGGGCGACCCTCGCGACGCTGGCCGAGCAGGGCGCGATGTCCACGGCCGCGCTGGAGACCCGGGTCGACCTCAGCCGCAACCGGCTGGAGACCATGCTCAAGGTCCTCGACGTCGACGGCGCGGCCAAGCGGGTCAAGGGCGGCTGGCAGGCCACGGGCCGTCCCTGGGTGTACGACACCGAGAGATACGCGCGGGTCGCCGCCGAGCGCGCGGCCGAGCAGCAGGCCATGCTCGGCTACATCTCCACCGGCGAGTGCCGTGAGGAGTTCCTCAGGCGCCACCTCGACGACGACACCGCGAAGCCCTGCGGCCGCTGCGACAACTGCACCGGAGCGCACCGCTCGGTCGACATCGCGGCGGGCGCGGTCACGAGCGCCCGGGAGCGGCTCCACCGCCCCGGGGTCGATGTCGAGCCCCGGCGCCAGTGGCCCACCGGCCTCAAGGAGCTCGGGCTCTCCGGCCGCATCCGCCCCGAGGTGGCCGCCGAGGCCGGCAGGGCGCTCGGGCGGCTCACCGACATCGGCTGGGGGAACGCCCTGAGGCGCCTGCTGGGGGAGCGCGCCGCCGACGGGCCGGTGCCCGACGAGGTCTTCGACGCCGTGGTCACCGTGCTGAGCTCGTGGCGGTGGGCCGAGCGCCCGGTCTCGGTGGTCACCGTGCCGTCCACGACCCGGCCGGTGCTGATCACGACGCTGGGGGAGCGGCTGGCCGCCATCGGCAGGCTGAGCTACCTCGGCTCGCTGACCTACCGCCAGGGGCCGCCGGGGCGCCAGCACAACAGCGCCCAGCGGGTGCGTGCCCTGCGGGCGACCCTGGCGCCGCCCGTCGCCGACGTCTCCGGCGGCCCGGTGCTCCTGGTCGACGACCGCGTCGACACCGGCTGGACCATGACCATGGGCGCGATGCTCCTACGCGAGGCCGGCGCTCCCGCCGTCCTCCCCCTGACCCTGGCCACCACCAACTGACCAGGAGCGCCCAGCCCGCCCGGGATGCGTGAGCCGTAGGGGACGCCTGCCGGTTCAGGGGGAGCAGGACCGAACCGTCCTAGACGCTTCGGGAACCTGGGCGGGGTTCGGAAACCCTGGACCGTTCAAGGACGGTCCAGGGGGCTCACCGGGGGTCGGCCGGGAGTGCTCAGAGGCGGGGGCGGGCGCCCAGGTTGCCGATGGCCTTGGCGGCGAGGGCGTTGCCCGCGGCCAGCGCGTCGGCGGGCTGCTTGCCCTCCAGCCACGGCTGCAGGAAGCCCGCGGTGAAGGCGTCACCCGCGCCCGTGCCGTCGACCATGCGCTCGATGTGGTCGGCGGGCGCGCGAACGGGCTCCGCACGGTTGTTGGTGTACCAGAGCGACCCCTCGGCACCCATCTTGATCACTACCTGAGGGAACCACGCGGTGAGCACCTTGGCGGCGGAGGCGGGGTCGTCACGACCCGTGAGCACCTTGGCCTGGGCGTCGTTGGCGAAGAGCAGCTTGGCGCTGTGGGTCCACTCGAGGAACGGCTCGGCGCCCGTGCGCTCCAGCGGCGCGGCGGAGGCGCAGTCGATCGAGATCGACATGCCCGCCCGGCGCGCGTGGTCGAGCGCGGCCAGACCGGCGTCACGCGAGCCGTCGTTGAGCAGGGTGTACCCGGAGACGTGCAGGTGACCGCCCTGGGCGAACAGGTCGCGGGGAAGGTCTTCGGGAGAGAGCGCGGCGTTGGCACCCGGGTCGGAGAGCAGCGTGCGCTCGCCCTTGTGCGTGACCAGCACGACACAGGTGCCGGTTGGTCGCTCGGGGTCCATGACCAGGCGGGCGTCGACGCCGTATCCCATGAGCTCCATGTCACGGTTACGGCCCGTGATGTCGGCGCCTCGGCGGCCTACGAAGGCCACCTCCGCACCCTCGACGGCGAGCCAGGAGGCGATGTTTGCCCCAGAGCCGCCACCATGCATGGTGACGACGGCCGGAGTGTCGCTTGCCCTGGCGAGAGGGTAGCGGGCGCGTGCGACCGCATCGGTCATCAGATCGCCCACCACGACAACCCGCGTCATGATGTCACCACCTTGTTGGCACTACAGGAGGCTGCTGACAGAAAACCTAACAGCTTCAAGCCGGGGCGTGGGGCATAGAGCGGACACCCGTGCACAGTCGATGCACAAGCGTTGCCCAACAATCCCGACACGAGGGCCTTTACCCTCATGAATGTGGAACCTCACTACCCCGCTCACTGGGAAGCCGACGTCGTCCTGGCCGACGGGGGTACCGCGCACCTGCGGCCGATCCGGCCAGATGACGCCGACATGCTCCGCGCGTTCTACTCCCGGCTCTCCGACCAGTCGATCTACTTCCGCTTCTTCGGCCCGCGTCCCCGCCTCTCGGACCGTGAGGTGGCGTGGTTCACCACCGTCGACTACGTGAACCGGGTGGCGCTGATCGCGACCCTCGGCACCAAGATGGTGGCGGTCGTCCGCTTCGACCGGATGGACCAGCAGGACAGCGCCGAGGTGGCGTTCCTGGTGGAGGACGCGCACCAGGGCAGGGGAGTGGCCTCGGTGCTCATGGAGCACCTGCGCGCGGCGGCGCGCGAGTACGGCATCAAGCGCTTCATCGCCGACGTGCTGCCGTCCAACAGTCGCATGATGGCCTTCTTCCGCCAGGCCGGGTACACGGCGCAGAGCCAGTTCGAGGACGGCGTCGTCCGGATGACCCTGGACCTGGCGACGACCGAGACCTCGCGCGAGGTCACGATGGCGCGGGAGCACCGGGCCGAGGCCCGCTCGATCGAGCGTCTGCTCACCCCGACGTCTGTGGTGGTCGTCGGCGCGGGCCGGGAGGCGGGGGGCATCGGGCAGACGGTGCTCCGCAACCTGCTCGGAGCCGACTTCAGCGGCCCGGTGTACCCAGTGCACCGCGAGGTGAGGGCGGTGGCCGGCGTCCGCGCGTACAAGAGCGTCTCGGCCATCGACGGGGACGTGGACCTCGCCGTGGTGGCCGTGCCCGCCGACGCCGTGCTCGACGTCGTCGAGGAGTGCGCGGAGAAGGGCGTGAAGGGCCTGGTCGTCGTCTCGTCCGGTTTCGGGGAGACGGGATCCGATGGGCGGGCCCGCCAGGACGACCTGGTGCGCATCGCCCGCGCGTACGGGCTGCGCGTGGTCGGCCCCAACTGCCTCGGCATCGCCAACACCGACCCGGCCGTGCGCCTGAACGCCACCCTGGCGGCCCACCTGCCCGGACGGGGGCGTGTCGGCTTCTTCAGCCAGTCGGGCGCGCTCGGCACCGCGCTGCTCCAGCGGGTGGCCCAGCGCGGCATGGGCATCTCGACCTTCGTGTCCGCAGGCAACCGGGCGGACGTCTCGGGCAACGATCTCCTGCAGTACTGGGAGGGGGACCCGGCCACCGACGTGATCCTGCTGTACCTGGAGTCGCTCGGTAACCCGCGAAAGTTCACCCGGCTCGCCAGGCGCACGTCGCGGAAGAAGCCCATCGTCGTCGTCAAGAGCGGCGGCGCGACCCAGGGCGTGCCCGTGGGGCACGCCGCGCCCGTTCTCGGGCTGCCGGACACCGCGCTCAGCGCGCTGTTCGAGCAGGCGGGGGTGATCCGGGTCGACGACCTCACCCAGCTGTTCGACGTGGCCCAGCTGCTCGCCTACCAGCCGCTGCCCGCCGGGCCGAAGGTCGGGGTGGTCAGCAACTCCGACGCGATGGCCCTGCTCGCGGTGGACGCCTGCGTCGCGGCCGGGCTGGAGCCGTGCCCGGCCGCCAACCTCGGGGCCCGGGCGGGGGCGAGGGAGTACCGCGAGGCGCTGGCGGACATGACCTGCGAGGTGGACGCCATCGTCGCGATCTACATGCCGCCCGTGCCCGGGAACGCCGCCGAGGTCGCCGCCGAGCTCGTACGGGTGGCGCGGGAGACCGGCAAGCCCGTGCTGGCCACCTTCGAGGGGCGCATGGGCATGCCTCCCGAGCTGCGCGTCCCGGGCGAGGCCGGCGATCCCGGCAAGGGTTCCATCCCGTCCTACCCCGCCGCGGAGGAGGCCGTACGCGCTCTCGCCCACGTGGTGCGGCACGCCGCCTGGCGGGAAAGGCCGCACGGGACCTCCCCCGAGCTCGACGGCGTGGACACCAAGGGCGCCAAGGCGGTCGTGGAGAAGATCCTCACGACCGCCGGCACCGTGGAGCCGGACGGCGGCGGCGCGGGCGAGCCGCCCATGGCGGGCGGCCCACTGGAGATCGACGCGGCGGAACTGCTGGCCAAGTACGGGCTGGAGGTGTGGCCGGCCGAGGTGGTGACCTCGCCCGACGAGGCCGTCGCGGCGGCGGGGCGCCTCGGCTGGCCCGTCGTCGTGAGATCCGCCGACCCCGAGGTCGCCCACCGGGCGGGCACGGTGCGGCTCGGGCTCTCCGATCCGGGCGGGGTGCGCCGCGCGTACGACGACCTGGCGGCGCGGCTCGGACCGGACGTGATCCTCTCGGTCCAGCGGATGGCCCCGCAGCCCGCCGTGCCGACGCTGGTGAGGGTGGTGGACGATCCGGACTTCGGGGCGGTGGTGTCGTTCGCGTTCGGTGAGGTGACCGCGCGGCTCCTCGGTGACGAGGCCTTCCGGCTGGCCCCGCTCACCGCCGAGGACGCCACAGCGCTCGTCCGGTCCGTACGTGCCGCGCCCCTGCTGTTCGGCGAGTACGGGTACCCGCCCGTGGCGGTGGAGGCGCTGGAGGACCTGCTGGTGCGGGTCGGACGGCTCGCCGACGAGCTTCCCGGGGTGGCGCTGGACCTCGATCCCATCCTGGTGGGGGAGTCCGGGGTGAGCGTGCTCGGCGCGAGGGCCGTGCTCCGCGACACCGTCGGTCCGCGTCCCGACAGGGGCCCGAGACGCCTGCGCTGAGCCCGAACGTCCGCCGTGCGTTCGCGTGCTGGGACTGATGCGATCAGAGTGGTGGAAAACGCGATCACCGGACAGCTCCGGTGATCGCGTCGCCGCCCTTCTCCGCGCGAGGCCGCCAAGGTGGGCGGCCATGAGGTGAAACAGCGTGCCGAGACAGGGCAGGATGGACCCATGAGGGAAACCCGAGTCTCGGCCGCTGGTCTGCGCGAAGCTATCGAACGCAGCGGCTACTACCCCGATCTCGTGGCCGACGCGGCCGAGTCCGCGCTGGGCAAGGAGCAGGTCACGGCGTACGTCGTGCACCATGAGGCCACCTTCGATCCGGCGATGGAGGTGCGCAGGCATGTCACCGTGGTGGTCCTCTCACCCACCCGGCTCCTGGTGTGCCACACCGACGAGCACCCGCCGTCGGACGGCATGCCCACCTCACACGCGTCCACGACCACGGAGGCCGTGCGCCTGAGCCGGGTCCAGTCCGTGGCGGTCACCCGGGTGGTTCCCGACCCCGCGTCGTACGTGGCGGGCGTCCCTCCGACCGAGGTGACGCTGACGATCGGCTGGGGCGCGATCTCCCACGTCGATCTCGAGCCCGCCACCTGCGGAGACGAGAACTGCGAGGCCGACCACGGCTACACCGGCGCCATCACCGCCGACGACCTGTCGCTGCGGGTCAGCGAGGCCGCCGACGGCCCGGAGGCCGTGGGCAACGTCCTGGCCTTCGCCAAGGCGCTATCCGAGGCGACGGCCCGCGCGGCGACCTGACCCTCGGCGCCGCCCGGCCACACCGAGCGGAGGCGCCTCGCGTGGGCCTCCGCTCGCCGCGGCGCCGGGCGTGGACATCGGCGGCACCACGGCCGAGACTGGCCTCTGTCCCAAAGACGAAGCCGTATCCAGAAGACGAAGGAGGGAAGGGGCTTCCTCCCATGGCTGAAAAGGCACGGGCGTCCGCCCCGGAATTCCCATGAGCCTCAGCCCTTTGATCGACCCCGGTGACCTCGGTGAGGCCACGATCCTCGACGTGCGGTGGCGCCTGGTCGGGACGCCCGGCATCGAGTCCTACCGCGAGGGACACCTGCCCGGCGCCGTGTTCTGCGACCTGAACGCCGACCTCGCCGCCCCGGCGGGGCCCGGAGGCCGTCACCCGCTGCCGGAGGCCGGCGCGTTCCAGGAGGCCATGCGGCGGCTCGGCGTGTCCGGTTCCCGTCCCGTCGTGGTCTACGACGAGGCCGACTCCACGGCGGCGGCCCGGGCCTGGTGGACGCTGCGTTACTTCGGCCATCCGGACGTGCGCGTGCTCGACGGTGGGTACCGCAGGTGGGCCGACGAGGGGCTCCCGGTGACCAAGGAGGAGCCCGTTGTCGAGCCGGGCGACTTCACGGCCCGTCCGGGCGGCATGCCGGTGCTGGACGCCGAGCAGGCGGCGGCGCTGGCGGATGACGGCGTGCTGCTGGACGCGCGTGCCGGCGAGCGCTACCGGGGCGAGGTCGAGCCGATCGACCCGGTCTCCGGGCACATCCCCGGCGCGGTGAGCGCGCCGACCTCGGAGAACGTCGACGGGTCCGGGCGCTTCCATCCGGCCGAGTTCCTCAGGGAGCGGTTCCTCTCCTTCGGGGTGCTGCCGGAGGTGCCGGTCGGGGCCTACTGCGGCTCAGGGGTCACGGCGGCCCACGAGGTGCTGGCGCTGACGCTCGCGGGCGTCCCCGCGGCCCTCTACGTCGGTTCCTGGTCGAACTGGATAACCGACCCCACCCGTCCGATCGCCAAAACCTGACGCCCACCCCTGGTAGGGCGCATGACGTTACGACCAGACCCTCGGGAGAGCCCTTCAGCCCTCGGGAGGGCCGATCGGCCGCCCGAGGGAGCCGAAGCAGGCGAAGCCTTGGACGCCCGTCTTCTCGCTCGCCATGGCGAGCGCCTCGGCCGGGGTGCGCCCGGAGACCAGCAGGGCGTGGAAGAGCGTCATGAGCGTCAGCGCCTCGTCGTCGCGGACCGGCACGAGGCCGGCGACGACGCACGTCGTGCCCTGGTCGAGGAAGGCCCCGGCGAGGCCCAGGGGCGCTCCGTCGACCGGGGCGTGCGCCATCCCGGCATCGCAGGCCGACAGCACGACCAGCTCCGGCGTCCGGCGGAGCCGTAGCAGGTCGTACGCCATCAGCGGGCCGTCGTCCAGCGCGATGCTCGACAGCAGCGGGCTGCGGGCGCAGAAGGTGCCGTGCGCGGCGATGTGCACGATGTCGGACACGCCCAGCGCTTCCACCACATCGGAGGAACCGGCGCCGACCCGCACGGCCACCCCGGAGGCTCCCTGATGGGTGCGCACGACCATCGCCGCCTCCGCCCCCGCGTGCTCCAGACCCGGCCCCGCCACGGCCGCCACACGCGAACAAGAAGTACGGACACCATGGGCTGCGTCCGGGCGGCTCGGGGCCGCCGCACGGCCCGTGGCCGGGTAGCTCGACGTCGCCGCGTCGCCCGGCTCCAGGTGGCTCGGGGTCGCCGCACGGCTTGGATCCGGGTGGCTTAGGGGGGCCGTCAGCCAGGCGTTCGCGCTCGACGCCACGCAGAGCGCACGTCCCCTGAAGGGGGGCAGCACCGGCCAGGGGAGGGTGTGGAGCGCGCCGGTCGGCACGATGATCGCCGGGCGGTCTCCGATGTCCCCGGCCAGCGGCCCGAGCAGCCGTACGGCGAGCCGTTCGGCCTCCCGCGCCACCCCGCTCCGCGTGCCGGTGTCCCGCAGGCGCGCACGCCGCAGGCCGTACCGGAGCCGGATCGTCGCCTCGGCGGCGGCGGTGTACGAGCCGAGCGGCCGCAGCACGCAGCGCTCGCCCGTGACGACGACGGCGGCGAGCCGGTCACCGTGTCTCACCGTCTCGATCAGCACGGCATCCCCGAGCGCGGCGCGCAGCCGTTCGACGGCCAGCGGCTCCCGGGACCGCCCGCGCGCCATCGCACGCCAGTGCTCGGCCCAGCCCAGCACGGTCTCAGGCCGCCCGTCGGCGAGCGCGAGCGACAGCCCGAAGTCCGCGAGCCGCTCGCCCGCGCGTACGGCGTGGGCGCGCACTCCGGGGTCGCCCAGGCGCTCGCTGCCCTCGGTCGCCTCGGCGAGGCCCTCCCGCAGCGAGGCGAAGGCTCCAGGGCGGTCGCCTAGGAGGCTCCGCTCAAGGGCCACGGCGTGGTGGCGTACGACCCGGTGGGTACGTCCCTCGGCCGGCTGGCCGGCGGTGACCAGACCGAGCTCGGCATCGGCGGCCGTCCTGTCGGACAGCCCCACCGCCAGCTCGGCGGCCGTGAGCCGGAGCCCCGCCGCCGGGCCCGCCCAGCCCTCCTGGGCCAGCAGCCCCGCCAGCGCCCGTGCCTCCGCGAGCAGCTCCGGAGTCGGCCGCTCGACGGCAAGGCGGGCGCGGAGCGCCGTCTCGGCGGCGAGCGGCACCCACGCGTGACGTCCCTGGCCGGTCAGCTCGCCCGCCGCCAGCTCGGCGGTGGCCCTCGCCTGGTACGGGTCGCCGACGAGCAGCTCGACCTGGGCCAGCAGCAGGCGGGACTCGGCCAGCGCCACCTGGGCGCTCGCGGCGGCGAGGTCGGGGACCGCGAGGCCGAGGAGCGCCCGGGCCTCTCCGGGAAGGTGGGCGGCGAGCAGGGCGCCCGCGAAGTCGGCCCGCATCGCGGCCAGCCGCTCGGGATAGCCCGACAGTGCCTTCTCCGCGGCCCGGTAACCGGCGAAGGCGGCGGGGATGTCGCCCTTGCGCGTGGCGACGAACGGCAGGTTGGCCTCGGCGAGGATGGCCAGGTGATCAAGGCCCGCCCGCCTGGCGGTGGTCACGCATGCCGACAGGTCACGGGAGGCGGCGTCGTACAGCTCCAGATATGTGTGGGCGATGCCCCGGTTGAGCAGAGCCCCGGCCAGGAAGCGGGGGTCTCCCGCCCCGGTGAGCCGTGCCACGGCCCGGTCGCAGTTAGCCACCGCCTCCTCCAGCCTGCCGAGCTGGACGAGCGCCACGGCGCGCTGCACGCCGAGCCGTGCCGGGTCGAGGCCGGTCAGATGCCCCTCGGCCAGGTCGGCGACGCGGAGCGCGCCCACGGGATCGCCGAGGTCGGCGCGGACGGTCACCAGGGAGAGCCGCGCCTGGGCGGCACGCTCCGGCAGGTCGCGGGCGGCCTCTACGGCACGGCCGAGGTGCTCGGCCGCCAGCGTGAGGTGCCCGAACTCCCGGGCGGCGAGGGCCAGGGCCCGGTGGGCGACCGAGACCGCCTCCAGGCAGCCGCCCGCCTCGGCCTCGGCCAGCACGGCCCTCGCGCGCTCACGCGCCCGCGCCGGATCGGCCCCCGACATCAGCACCGCATCCTCGGCCGCCGCCACCAACTCAGCCATCGGCCCCCTCCGAGGACGGACGACTCACAGCCGGACACACCCCGGGGGACGACTGCCCGAAGGATGCGGGGCCGGCGGGTGTCATAGGCGGACGCATTGCCATCGGGTGGCCACCGGGGGGTTGCCCGGGCGGTGGCAGACCACGCTCAGCCACCCGTGAGGCAGGCCCGTGGTGGCGAACTCCCCGCTCTCGGACGGGAAGCGGATCTTGCTGACGTGGGGTGTCCTGATCTCGACGCGGGCGCCCTTGCCCGGGGCGGGCTGCACCTGGCCGGCCAGGTCGATGTGCGAGTCGCAGACCGTGATCTCCACGTCGATGGTCACCCCGCCGGCGGCGAAGCGGAGCAGCCGAGGCTCGCCGTCGGCCGGGCAGCCGTCGGAACGGATCCCGGACGGCGGCCGGGCGCCGGTGCCCGCGCTGGAAGGCACCCCCACGGGCCCCGCCGTCACGGCTCCCGGCAGGCGCAGCCCGTACACGGCGCGGGCGTCGGTCGAGACCCGCGCGGGCACCGGATCGGCGCCGGCGGCGATCCTCAGGGCCGCCAGAACATACTCGTCGTCGGTCACCGATCCTCCTCGATAAGGGACCGCAGGCGCCTGAGACAGCGGCTGCGGGTCGGCCCGATGCTGCCGATGGGCATGTCGAGCCGGCGGGCCAGCTGCGCGTACCCCACCTCGGGGGCGCACACGATCAGCCGCAGGAGCGAGCGGCACGGCTCGCGCAGGGTGTCGACGGCCGCCCAGAGCCGCCGCCCGTCCTCCTCGGTGAGCATCGCCGCCACCGGGTCGCCGTCCGGCGCGGGGACCTCGGCGGGCAGGGCCGCCAGTGGGGCGCCCGCCCGGCCCCGGTGGATGCGCGCCGCCTCGTGGCGCGTCGTGGTGATCAGCCACGCGCCGACGCGCTCGGGGTCGCGGATCGTGTGAACGCTCTCGACCAGCCGCAGCCATGCGGCCTGCACCGCGTCGGCGGCGTCGGTGGAGTCGAGGCCGAAGGCCCGGGCGACGGCCCACATGCGGTATCCGAAGCGCTCGACCAGGTCGCGCCAGGCCGGCTCGTCGAGAAGGTCGAGATCGTAAGGCATGTGATGACTTTGCGTGGTCGGAAGAGTGCTCTTGGTGAGAACCCTAGCGGGGCGCGGGCACGAGGACCCCGAGATCGGGGAATCGCCTGCCGTGCGCGGGGTCGAGCACCTGGCTCGCCGCCTCGCCGGGGGACATGTGCCGGGCCGCGGCGGCGATCGCCCCGGCCACCACGGCGGCCGCGAAAGACGTCCCGCTCCAGACGGCATAGCTGTGAAACTGCTGAAAGTCCACGAAACTACTGGTCAAGGCTTCGCCACGTGCGCACGCGTCCACCCAGGGGCCGTACGCGGAGAACCTCGCCCGCTCGCCTTCGGCGGAGTCCAGGGCTCCGACGGCTACGACGCGGGGCAACGCGGCGGGCCAGAAGGGGCGCGGGGAGGCGGTGTTGCCCGCGCAGGCCACGATCACCGTGTCGGGGAACCCTGCGAGGGCGCGCTCCAGCAGCGGCGAGGGCCGGTCGTCGTAGGTGAAGCAGCCGAAGGACAGCACGAGCACGTCGAGGCGCGTGTCGCGCAGGAGGCTCAGCGCCCGGAGCACCCCGGCCTCGTCGCCGACGCCGTTGCTGTCGAGCACCCGCGCCACGCGCAGCCGCACGCCGGGAGCCTGGCGCAGCACCAGCCCGGCGATGAACGTGCCGTGCCCCGCCTGCTGGTCGAGAAGCCCGTCGCCGTCGGCGTCGAGGATCTCGCCGGGCTGGCCGGGGAACCACTCGGCGTCCCTGAACCACGGGTGGGGGGCCACCCCGGTGTCGAGGAGCCCGACGGTGACGCGGGACGGCTCGCCGGGCTCGTACGCGGGGGCGGCGGCGGGGACGGGCGATCCGGTCGGCCCGCCGAAGAACAGCGGCTGGCCGACGACGACGTGGTTGGGGGAGACCTCGTGGCCCTGGCCGGAGAGCGTGGCGGCGACCTCGCAGGGGTCGGCTCCCGGTGCGAGCCGTACGAGATAGAACCCGTCCACGTGTTCCACCGCCTGGGTCCACCGAGCGGCGGCGACGGGCGACCTGGCGAGGAGGACGCCGGGCCGGATGAGGGTGCTCCGTCCCGGCGTGTGCTCCACTGCCTGTACGTTCACCGGCGGCTCCTTATGGGGGAGGTAAACACGGAATGTATCTTTCCCCATGCGGAGAGTTGCCAAGCGTGATTAGGTATGACCCGGCTCTGGTGCCCCGCCACGACGGACGGTAGTCTCTCCCTCAGTCACTTGTGATCATCCCAGTATGAGGACGTTGGGGAAGGCGCACCTCGTACGAAACGGGAGGTCCGGTGTCTGCTCGTGGCGTGCTGTACGTCCACTCGGCTCAGCCCGCGCTGTGCCCGCACATCGAATGGGCGGTCGCGGGTGTGCTTGGCATACCCGTCGACCTATCGTGGACTCCTCAGCCAGCCCAGCCTGGCACGGTGCGCACGCAGGCCGAGTGGGAGGGCCGTCCCGGCGCGGCCGGGGCGATCACGTCCTCTCTCATGGGCTGGCAGCGCATCCGCTTCGAGATCACCGAGGACGCCTCCCCGGGCGTCGACGGCTCCCGGCACGCGTACACGCCGACCCTGGGTGCCTTCACGGCGGTGATCGGGGTGTCCGGCGACATCATGATCCCTGAGGACCGGCTACGCAACGTCATGCTCATGGCGTCGCAGGGCCGGGTCGTCCTTGAGGACGAGCTGGACAAGCTGCTCGGGAAACAGTGGGACGAGGAGCTGGAGCCGTTCCGCTACGCCGGTGACGGCGCACCCGTCCGCTGGCTTCACGCCGCCGTCTGACCGTCCCGGGGGCATGGTTTGTTGTCGCGTGCCACAAATAATATGATCTTGGACCGTTCCCGCCGCCCCCGGGTGAACGGGGCCGTCGGCTAGGGAACGAGCTCGAACCAGATCGCGGTGGCGGCGTGGTCGCTCCGCATGCCGAATCGCGACGAGATCGACTGGACGAGGAACAGCCCCCTGCCGCCGAGGGAGACGGCGTCCTGGGTCATGACTCTCGGGCAGGAGATGGCGGAGCCGTCGTCGACGACCTCTATGCGCACCACGTCGCCTGCCTGGATCATGACGGTGACCGTGCCGAGGTGCCCCGAGCGGCTGTGCTGGACGGCGTTGGTGAACAGCTCGCTGGTCAGCAGCTCGGCGTCCCGGGTGATGCCGTCGTACCGGGCCTCGTGGAGGGCGTCTCGCACGAGCGCGCGGGCGTGCGAGGCCTGGTCGTGCGTGCCTGGGAAGCTGGCCGTGACGAGAGGCGTGGCAGCGGACAAGCCCTGCCCTGCCGATGTCTTCATTTACTGCCGCCTCTCAAGTGCCATCCGACCCACTGGCAACTTTGTGTGGTTAGATGCTCGCCCTGGGTCACAGTCTTAGCAGAGGCTTTAATGCCTCAACCTGAAAGTTCTCAGATTGGTTGGTGTCAAAGAGTTCCTTGTCCGATGCTCTGTGTAACCGCCAGACTGGGCGGCCAGTCTTCGTCCGAGGGGAGGGTGCGTGACAGCACCACGCCGCAGCCCGACCGCGCGGCACCGCCGTCTCGTCGCCGAGCTGCGCGGGCTCAGGGAGGCCAGCGCCAAGTCGCGTCAGGAGGTGGCCGAGCTGGTCGGCACCACCGACATCACGCTCTGGCGATATGAGACCGGGCTGACCAGGCCCGCTCCCGCCGACGTGGCGGCCCTCCTGGAGGTGTACGGCGTCGCGGGCGAGGCCCGTGGCCAGCTGCTGGAGATGGCCAGGGAAGCGCGTAAGCGCGGGTGGTGGCACCGCCATCGCCAGACGCTGAAGCCCGGGTTCGACTCCTACATCGGGCTGGAGGCCGAGGCGTCGGTCCTGCGCACCTACCAGCCGCAGGTCGTCCCCGGCCTGCTCCAGACCGAGGAGTACGCGCGGGCGGTCATCGAGGCGACCGCGATGGGCCAGGCCGAGGTCGAGGAGAAGGTCGCGGTGCGCATGTCGCGGCAAGATCTCGTCACCCGCCCGGACTACCCCATCCAGATCGTCGTGGTGCTCGACGAGGCGGTGATCAGGCGCCAGGTCGGCGGGCCGGGCGTGATGCGGGGGCAGCTCCTCCACCTCCTTGAGGCGGGCGCCCTGCCGAACGTCGACATCCGGATCCTGCCGTTCGCCTCGGGCGCGCACTCCGCCCTCGACGGGCAGTTCAATCTCTTGGAGTTCCCGGAGCCGGGCGATGTCGACCTGGTCTACCTGGAGCAGGCCGCCAGCGGCCTCGTGCTGGAAGAGCCACAAGAGCGGCGCAGATACGCCATGATGTTCGCCGACCTGCTGGCCAGGGCGCTCTCATCTGGAGACACTGCGGCCCTGGTCACTTCGATCGCATGCGATGAGGGCTGAGACCCTCCGGGAAAGGAGACGCAAGGTGACCCACGAGCCTCGTGGCGGCTGGCGCAAGAGCCCACACAGCACCGGCGGCGACTGCGTAGAGATCGGTGTTCTCGACGGCCATCAGGCCGCCCCGCGCGGGGCCGGTGGCGAGAGGCTCATCGCCTTCCGCGACTCGAAGAATCCGAAGGGCAGGCTCTACGTCACCCCGGGCGAATGGGATGCCTTCAAGGACTGGGTGTCCGGCAGGGGCCCGGTCCGGGCCTAGCCGGGCCGGCCGGCATCGGTTTCGACGCCCGCTCGGCCTCGGCCCAGCCGCTGCCGCAGGTACAGTCCGGCGGCGCGGCGGTGTCGCATGATGGCCGCGCACTGACGCCGTGCGGCCCCGCACCCGAGGTGGGTGCGGGGCCGCACGGGAGCGGCTTAGAGCGGGATGTTGCCGTGGGCTCCGCGGGCCGGGGTGGCCTGGGCGAGGACCTTGGCGATGGCGCCGCGGGTCTCGCCGGGCTTGATGACCTCGTCGACCACGTCGAGCTCGACGGCCCTGTCGAGGCTGCCGGCGACCTTCTCGTGCTCCTCGGCGAGCCGGGCCTCGAGGGCCGAGCGCTCCTCCTCGGGCGCGGCGGCGATCTCGCGGCGCTTGAGCACCCGTACGGCCGCGACCGCGCCCATGACGGCGATCTCGGCGGTCGGCCAGGCGAACACCTTGGTGGCGCCCAGGGAGCGGGAGTTCATCGCGATGTACGCGCCGCCGTACGCCTTGCGGGTCACGAGCGTCACGCGCGGAACCGAGGCCTCGGCGAAGGCGTGCAGCAGCTTGGCGCCGCGGCGGACCACGCCGTCGTGCTCCTGCCCGACGCCGGGAAGGTAGCCGGGGACGTCCACCAGGACGACCAGCGGCACCCCGAAGGAGTCGCACATGCGCACGAACCGGGCGGCCTTCTCGGCGGAGATCGAGTCGAGGCAGCCGGCCAGCCGCATCGGGTTGTTGGCGATGACTCCCACCGTTCGGCCGCCGAGGCGGCCGAGCGTGGTGACGATGTTGGGCGCCCACTTGGGGTGCAGTTCGACGCCGGGCTCGTCGAGCAGGCCGTTGACGAGCGGTTGCACCGAATACGCCCGGCGGGCCTCCTCGGGCAGCAGGCCGGAGAAGTCGACGTCCCGCACCGAGTCGAGGCGGACGCGGCCCTGGTGGCCGAGCAGCACGGCGAGGCGGCGGGCGTTCAGCAGCGCCTCGGTGTCGGTCTTGGTGACCACGTGGACCACGCCGCTGCGCTTGCTGTGCGGCTCGGGGCCGCCGAGGGCGGCCATGTCGATCTTCTCGCCGGTGACGCTGCGGACGACGTCGGGGCCGGTGACGAAGATGCGGCCCTGGTCGGAGAGGATCACGAGGTCGGTGAGGGCGGGGCCGTACGCCGCTCCGCCGGCCGCCGGGCCGAGGACCACGGAGATCTGCGGCACCACGCCCGAGGCCCTGGTCATGGCGGCGAACACGCGGCCTACGGCGTGCAGGGACTCCACACCCTCGGCGAGGCGGGCGCCGCCGGAGTGCCACAGGCCGACGATCGGCACCCGCTCGCGGACGGCGATGTCGTAGGCGTGCACGATGTGCTCGCAGCCCTCGCTGCCCATCGCGCCGCCCTGGAAGCGGGCGTCGCTGGAGAAGGCCACCACCGGCACGCCCTCCACGCGGCCCATGGCGGCGAGCACGCCGCTGCGGTCCTCGGGCGAGATCAGGTGGATCGAGCCCTCGTCGAACAGGGCCGTAAGACGGATCAGCGGATCGCGAGGATCAGGAGTCTCCTTTTCGGAGGACGCGGACACCACCCCGTTGTCGAGCACAGTCACTGTCGCTCCAAATCAGATGCTGGCGAAGGCGACGGCGACGTTGTGGCCGCCGAACCCGAACGAGTTGTTGATCGCGGCGATCTGGCCATCGGGGAGTTTGCGGGGCACGTCCCGCACGATGTCGATCTCGACGCCGTCGTCCAGGTCGTCCACGTTGACGGTGGGCGGCACGACCCGGTCGTACAGCGCCTTGATCGTGAAGACGGACTCGATGCCCCCGGCCCCGCCGAGCAGGTGACCGGTCATCGACTTGGTCGCCGTCACGAGCGGGTGGTCACCGATGATGTCCAGGATCGCCACGGCCTCCACGACGTCCCCCGCGGGAGTGGAGGTGGCGTGCGCGTTGACGTGCAGGATGTCCTTGCCGGTCAGCCTGGAGTTCTCCAGGACCCTTCGGGCCGCGCTTCTGAGGCCCGCGCCCGTGGGCTCGGGCTGGGCGATGTGGTGGGCGTCGCCGGAGTAGCCGACCCCGGCCACCTCGGCGTAGACGCGGGCGCCCCGCGCGCGGGCGTGCTCCTCGGACTCGAGGACGATGATGCCCGCGCCCTCACCGAGCACGAAGCCGTCGCGGCCCTTGTCCCAGGGCCGGGAGGCGTGCTCGGGGTCGTCGTTGCGGGTGGACATCGCGCGCATCGCCGCGAAGGAGCCGATGTTGAGGGGGTGGATGGCCGCCTCGGTGCCACCCGCCACGACGACGTCCGCACGCCCTGACCTGATCATCTCCATGGCGTACCCGATGGACTCCGCACCGGTGGCACAGGCGCTCACGGTGGCGTGGACCCCCGCGGTCGCGCCGAGCTCGATGCCGATCCACCCGGCGGAGCCGTTGGGCATCAGCATGGGGACGGTGAACGGCGAGAGCCGCTGCCAGCCCTTCTCCTTGAAGACGTCGTAGGCCGCCAGGATCGTGGTGATCCCGCCGATGCCGCTTCCGACGACCACGCCGAGCCGGTCGGGCGCGACCTTCGGCGTGCCCGCGTCCTTCCAGGCCTCGCGCGCGGCGATGAGCGCGAACTGCTCGGCGCGGTCGAGGCGGCGCGACTCGGGCCTCGGGAGCACTTCGGTGGGGTCGACGGCCGCCCTGGCCGCGAACTTCACCGGCAGCAGGTCGACCCACTCCTCGGTGAGCGCGCGGACCCCCGACTGCCCGGCGAGGAGCGCCGACCAGGTCGAGGCGACGTCTCCACCGAGAGGCGTCGTCACGCCGAGCCCGGTGACGACGACACGTACCCGCTCTGTACTCACTTTGATGCGCTCCTTGTGGTCGTCGCGAAGCTGGGGGGCTCAGACGCCCGGACGCGCCGGACGCGCCGGACGCCTGAGAAGGTCAGTTCTGGATGAAGTTGACGACGTCCTTGACGGTCTTGAGGTGCTTGAGCTGGTCGTCGGGGATCTCGACGCCGAACTCGTCCTGGGCGGCGACGGCGATCTCGACCATGGAGAGGGAGTCGATGTCGAGGTCGTCCACGAAGTTCTTCTCGGGGGTGACCTCGACAGCCGGGATGCCGGTGATCTCGTTGATGATCTTGCCGAGGCCCGCGAGGATTTCCTGCTCGGTCACTGCCATGTCTTAATTTCTCCTTGGATTGTGTTCTCTTCTTGATGTGTACGGCGAGCCGTGCGGGCCTCCGTACAGGTCTAGGGGATCTCCACTACCTGGCCGGCGTAGGTCAGGCCGGCGCCGAAGCCGAGGAGCAGGGCCAGGTCGCCCGACTGGACCTCGCCGCGCTCGATCATGCGGCTGAGCGCCAGCGGGATCGACGCCGCGGAGGTGTTGCCGGCGAGCACGATGTCCTTGGCGATGACGGCCTTGTCGGCGCCGAGCTTGCGGGCGATGGACTCGATGATGCGCAGGTTCGCCTGGTGGGGGACGAAGGCCGCGAGCTCCGAGGGGTCCACCCCGGCACGGTCGCAGGCCTCCTTGGCCACCGGGTGAAGCGCGGTCGTGGCCCAGCGGAACACGGTCTGGCCTTCCTGGTGCAGGAAGGAGTCGCGGTCCTTGACGATGATCGCCTCGGACTTGTCGCCCGCGCTGCCCCAGACCACGGGGCCGATGCCCGGTGTCTCAGAGGGCCCGACCACGGCCGCCCCCGCGCCGTCGGCGAAGATCACGCAGGTGGCCCTGTCGGTCCAGTCGACCCACTGGGAGAGCTTCTCGGTGCCGATGACCAGCACGTTGGTCGCGGACCCCGCGCGCACGGCGTCGCCCGCCGCCGCGAGGGCGTAGCAGAAACCTGCGCAGGCGGCGTTGACGTCGAAGGCGCCGGGCGCCTCGATGCCGAGCCGGTGCGCGACGCGGGCGGCGGCGTTGGGGATCTGCGTTTCAAGGGTGCAGGTGGCGACGACGACCAGGTCGATCTCGCTCGCGGAAAGCCCGCTCGCGGCCAGGGCCTTGCCGCCCGCCTGCACGGCGAGGTCGACGTCGGACTCCTCGGGGCCCGCCACGCGGCGCTCCTTGATGCCGACACGGCTCTGGATCCATGCGTCGTTGGTGTCGATGGTCTTGGCAAGGTCGTCGTTGGTGACGACCCCGGCCGGCTGGTAACCGCCGAACGCGAGCACCCTGGCGCCCGGGGCGCCCCGCATGATCCTCACTGGACGGTCTCCTTGCTGATCACGGCGCGCGCGGCCGCGAGGTCGTCGGGGGTCTTCAGGGCAACCGTCTCGATGCCGTGGAGCGCTCGCTTGGCGAGGCCGGTGAGCGTGCCTCCGGGTAGTAGCTCGATCATGGCGGTAACGCCGAGATCGGCCATCGTGGCCATGCATCGGTCCCACCTGACCGGGCGGCCGACCTGGTCGATCAGCCGCCTGACGAACTCGGCGCCGGTGTCGACGGCCGCCCCGTCGGCGTTGGACAGCAGGGTCACGCGCGGGTCGCCCGGGGTGATGCCGGCGGCCTCGGCGCGCAGGTGCTCGACCGCGGAGGCCATGTGGTGGGTGTGGAACGCTCCGGCGACCGAGAGCGACCTCAGCCGGGCACGGGCCGGCGGGTCGGCCGTGAAGGCCGCCAGCTCGGCCGCCGTGCCGGCGGCGACGATCTGCCCGGCCCCGTTGATGTTGGCGGGCGTCAGGCCGTGACGCTCGATCGCGCCGAGCACGTCCTCCTCTGCGCCGCCGAGCACGGCGGTCATGCCGGTCTCGGCGATCGAGGCGGCCTTGGCCATCGCCTGGCCGCGCTCGCGGACCAGGCCGATGGCCTGCTCCGGGGTGAGCACTCCGGCCAGCGCGCCCGCGGTGAACTCACCGACGCTGTGACCGGCGACCACGCCGGCGGCGCCGGAGGTGCCGGTGCCGAGCAGGACCTCCGCGACGGCGAGGCCGGCCGCTACCAGCAGTGGCTGCGCGACCGCGGTGTCCCGGATCTCGTCGGCCTCGGCGGTGGTCCCGTAGGAGATCAGATCGAGGCCGGCGACATCCGACCATGACGACAGCCGGTCACGAAGACCGGGGATCTCGAGCCACGGGGACAGGAAGCCTGGAGCCTGGGCACCTTGGCCGGGAGCGACGATGACGAGCACAAAATCCACCATGCCCTGTAGGAGTTCACCACACTGCTAATGATCCGTACGAACTTTGTCGGGGGGTCTTTGTAGGAAACCTCCAGTAGAGGTTTCCGGCCCGTTACCGAACCCTGGTTAGGTTACGGTTGCCCGCGACAACCTGCCGAGGATCAGACCGACCTGCAACGTGAAGGCGGACCTGCCCTCGGTCGGCAGGTAGCCGGTCAGCTCTGTGATCTTCTTCAAACGGTAACGCACGGTGTTCGGATGGACGAACAACAGACGCGCCGTGGCTTCCAAAGATGTCCCCTGCTCCAGGTAGGTCGCCAGTGTATCGAGCAGGGGCGTGCCCTCCAGGGGCTTGTAGACGTTCTCGATCAGCTGGGCACGGGCGTCGTCGTCGCCGTCGATCGCCCGCTCGGCGAGCAGGTCCTCGGCGAGCACCGGCCGCGGCGCGTCGGGCCACCCCGTCGCGGCGCGCAGGCCCGCCGTGGCGGCCCGCGCCGAACTGGCCGCCGCGTGCAGGTCGGGCACCTCCGGCCCGATGACGATCGGGCCGGGCCCGAAGCGCGGCACCACGTGCCTGGCGGCGTCCTTGATGCTGTCGGCGCCGCCCACGATGACGATCAGGCGGTCGCCCTGCACGCCGGCCAGCAGATCTTGCCCGAGGCGCCGGCCCTTGTCGCGCATGCCGTCGATGACGGTCTGGGGGTCGGCGTCGGGGGCGTGCCCGGCCAGCACCACCACGGGGGAGGACGTCCAGCCGAGCGCCGCGGCCCACGAGTGCAGCCCGTCGTCGACCTCGCCGCGGACCAGCGCGTCCACGATGAGCGCCTCCAGGCGCGCGTCCCAGGCGCCGCGCACCTCGGCCTCGCGGGCGTAGACGTGCGCGGCGGCGAACGCCACGTCGCGGGTGTAGCGCAGCATGGCCTGCCGGAGCAGCTCCTCGCCGCCGGGCGCCGCGAGCTCCTGGACCTCGGCCTCCACCACCTCGACGACGACGCGCACCAGGTCCACCGTCTGCTGGAGGGACACCGAGCGCTTCAGCTCGCGCGGGGCGGTGCCGAAGATCTCGATGCTGGGGGTCGGCCTGCCCTCGTCGGCGTGCTGGAACCACTCGACGAAGGCGGCGATGCCGGCCTGGGCCACCAGCCCGACCCAGGAGCGGTCCTCGGCGGACAGCGCGCGGTACCAGGGCAGGCGATCGTCCATCCGGGTCATCGCCGCGGTGCCGAGACTTCCCATCGCGCGTTCGAGGCGCCGCGCGGTGTCCTCACGTACCCGGTCGTTCACCCCCCTAGGGTGCCAGGTCAACGCGAGTGCGACAGCCGTACGGGGCGTGGTGGTGCTCTATATCACTGCGCGAGCGCGGAAAGCCCTTCCCTGGAGATGACCGGGCGTTCCTGTGTCCAGGTGGTCAGCAGACCTTGTAGTCGGCCCGCGTCGAGTTGTACGAGCAGGAATCGACCAGCTTCCCCGAGGCGTTGCGCACGTAGGCGGTGTCCTTGACCTGATTCCAGATGTAGGCAAGAGTTCCCCCGCTCCTGCCCCAGTAGAGGGTGGTGGTGGTGTTCCTGCCCTTGCCGGTCCGCACGGTGACCGTCTTCCCGGCACCGAGCGTGAACGCACCGAACGTGTAGACGTGGTCCGCCCGGTTCGTCTTGTCGCGGAGGGTCCAGCCCTTGAGGCTGACCGCCTTCCGGGTCATGTTGTTGATCCGGACGTACTCGCCGTTCAGGCTGCTGTTCGCGCCGAAGTCCGGCGAGCCGGGCGAGTCGTAGTAGATCTTGGTGATCTGAATGGCCGGGCCCGCCGCATGAGCGGGCTGGGAGACGACAACCACACCGGCGGCGAGCGCAGCGCCCATCAGCAGGGAACGGGTACGCACAGGGGTACTCCAGAGGCAGGGGGCACGAGTTGAATCGATCATAATCGTGGCAATAGCTACCAATGGACCGTTCTAGCCTTGATCTGCTATATCTGGGGCTTTTGGGCCTTCACGTCGATATCCATCGCTACACGCCGAGTTAGGCGCTTTCCGGACAGAAGGTGTAGATCCAGCGTCCGGTGCGCTGCGACGCGCGACCCGTCCACCAGCGGTAACGGATACCGTCAGGCCCGTACTCACGCCAGGTCACCAGACCGTAGGTCACCGACAGCGCCGCCACTTCGTCTCTGGCGTGATCTGCTGGGCGACCTCGTGGCGCGGGCGCGAGAGTCGATCGAGTCGGCACGGCCGAACTTCTCCAACGAGACTCGGCGGCGGCTCGTCGGAGGAGCCATGCCAAGGTCACCAAGAGGCGGTACAAGTGCAGCTATGTCCAGGGGCATCCGCTGGCGGTGGCACCGGGCCTGATTCACAGCGCACAGAAGCCCCGGCATCCACCTCTTGGGATGCCGGGGCGTTCACATGTCAAACGAGCTCCACCCCTACGAGCCCTTCCGGGAGCCCTTGCTCGACCGCTCGGACCATCGCGGCGTGGAGCCATTCTCCGTTCCCGGCGACGATCACGAGCGGGGAACCTGTGACCGTGTACCACTCCTCGGCTCCGGTGTACTGCACCCGCACCCCAGCCCGGTCGCCGCGGACCTCGGTCGTCACGGTCAGATCCCCGGTCACCACCCCCACCTCGTCGGTCATGACACCTCCGGGCCCGGCCACCACCTTCGACTCTCGTCGTTCCATCACGGGTGGACTGGTTCCCCGGCACAGGTATCGAGCATCTCGTCGGGAGCTCTGTTCTCCGCCTGGGTGATGGACAGCGTGTAGTGGTTTCGACGTCGATCCACGCTCCGGCGTATGTGCACCACCAGTTGCGCCGCGGAGGGCGCCACTGTGCCTGGTTCCGGTCGCCGTTCGCCTGGTCAGCGGTGGAGGACACGGCGATCGGCTCGGGATTCGTAAGATCATCGGCGAACCGGGTACGCCGAGCCGCCGCCCGCTTGTCGGCCCCGGACCGTCAGTGGGCATCGGCTCAGGGGATGATGCGGTGGGGGACGAAGGAGGAGGAGTCATCCGTGATGAGGCCGGAGGTCTCCCGGATGCCGAGCCCGGCGGCCTCGTCCCCGATGACCCACGCGCCGAGCACGGGGCGCCAGCCGTCGAAGTCGGGCAGCGCGCGGAACTCCTGGTAGACGTAGCCCTCGGCGCCGTAGCCGCCCTCGGTGCTCTCGGTGCCCTCGGGCGTCACGATGCGCATGCTCGCGCCCTCCCTGCCGAGCAGCGGCTTCTCGATGTGGGCGGGCAGGTCGCGGGGGCCGTCGAGGTAGGCGGGGAGCAGGTTCGGGTGGCCGGGGTACATCTCCCACAGGACGGCCAGCAGCGCCTTGTTGGAGAGCAGCATCTTCCACAGCGGCTCGATCCAGGTCATGGAGATCTGCTGCTTTACCGCCTGCGGCCCGAAGGGGTCGGCGACCGCCCACTCCCACGGGTATAGCTTGCAGAGCGTACGGATGACCCGCTGCTCCATGTCGACGAAGCGCAGGCCACGGGCGTCCCACCCGATGTCCTCCATGGCGACGGCGACGGTGCGCAGGCCCGCCTGCTCGGCGGTCTCCTGCAGGTACCCGAGCGTCATCACCTCTTCGCCGGTCTCGTCCATGTTCGTCCACGCGAAGTGCGCGGGGCCGCTCTGGAGCGGGAGCTCCTTCCACCGGTCGATCAGTCGTTCGTGGAGGGAGTTCCACTGGTCGCCGTCCGGATGGACGTCCTTGAGCCAGAACCACTGGATCAGCGAGCTCTCGACGAGGCTGGTCGGGGTGTCGGCGTTGTATTCGAGCAGCTTGGCCGGCCCGGTTCCGTCGTAGCGCAGGTCGAAGCGGCCGTACACGTGCGGGTCCCGGCGCCGCCATGACGCCTCCACCTCCGGCACGGCCCACTCGGGGAGCGCGAAGTCGCGGTGGCGCTCGCGGGCGATCACGTGGCCGACCGCCTCCAGGCACATGGCGTGCAGCTCCTCGACCTGGCTCTCCAGGTCGAGCACCTCCTGCATGGTGAAGGTGTAGTGCACGCTCTCGTCCCAGTAGGGGCGGCTCAGGTGCACCGGATGCGCGGAGCGGTGGTAGGCCAGCCCCTGCGACTCGATGATCTCTTCCCACCCGTCCCGCGGCGTGGACGCCTCTCGCCGCACGTCAGCCCCTTCCCTGGTCGTGCCGCGGCTTGCGGTTCAACTGCCGCCCGACCCTCGGCCGCCGAAGCCGCCCCGCTGGATGACCGTGCCCGAACGGGCGCTGATGTGCGCGTTCGCCGGGCGGATCGTCGTTCCGCGAAGGACCCGGCCGGCCGCGCGTGCGCCCCCGTAGTACCAGCCGTAGGCGCCGTGCGAGCCGTGGTAGTGGTCGTCGCACCTGTCGTCGTCCACCACCTGGTACGACCCGTCGCCCTGGCGGCTGTTGAGGTCCACGCAGTCGGCGGTCACCCGGTCGGCGAAGGTGTCCTGGGCCGCGCAGAATCCGATGACCAGGGTGGAGAGCAGGCCCATGGTCCCGAGCGTGATCGCGCTCGACGACCACCCCTTGCCCTTGCCCGGTGGCTTGCCCTGCTGGGACGCCGCCCCCTGTGCCAGCCGGTGGGGTGGCAGGGCAGGGTCCGGCTCGGGGTTCGCCATCGAATTCCATCTCTCGAAAAGTCAGCACAGCGTACCGTTTGGACCGTTCAACGGGGGATTCGGGATCAAAGTTTCAAATGGGGATATCTGGTTGATTACGCAAGTTCCGGCAGGTGAGACCGCGCCCCGTCCGGCACCGATATCGGCGTACGGGGAGAATGTCCCGCCGCCGGGTAGATTCGCGGTTGTGGAACCGGTCGAAGCGCTGAAGAGGATCGCCTTTCTCTTGGAGCGGGCGGGCGAGCCGACCTACCGGGTGCGCGCCTTCCGCGGCGCCGCGTCCACCGTCGGGGGCATCCCGCGCGACGAGCTCGTACGGCTCGCGCGCTCAGGAGGCCTCTCCGACCTGAAGGGCATCGGCAAGGTCACCGCCCTGGCGATCACCGAGGCGCTGGACGGCGCGACCCCCACCTACCTGCGCCGCCTGGAGGACACGGCCGGCCTCGACCTCGACGAGGAGACAGCCGCCCTGCGCGCCGCGCTCAGGGGCGACCTGCACAGCCATTCCGACTGGTCGGACGGCGGGTCGCCGATCGAGGAGATGGCCATGGCGGCTCGCGACCTTGGCCACGACTACCTCGCCATGACCGACCACTCACCGCGCCTGACCGTCGCCCGCGGTCTGTCCCCGGACCGGCTGCGCGAGCAGCTCGACGTCATCGCCGGGCTGAACGAGAAGCTGGCGCCGTTCCGGATCCTGACCGGCATCGAGGTGGACATCCTGCAGGACGGGTCGCTCGACCAGGAGCCCGAGCTGCTGGACCGGCTGGACGTGGTCGTCGCCAGCGTGCATTCAAAGCTCCGGATGGACGCCGACGACATGACCCGCAGAATGGTCACGGCCATCGCCGACCCGCATGTGGACGTGCTCGGCCACTGCACCGGGCGCATCGTCCGGGCCGGCGGCCGGCGGGGCGGGCTCAGGCCCGAGTCGGCGTTCGACGCCGAGATCGTCTTCGAGGCGTGCCGGCGGTTCGGGGTCGCGGTCGAGATCAACTCACGTCCCGACCGGCTCGACCCGCCCAAGCGGCTGCTGCGGCTGGCGTACGAGATGGGATGCCTGTTCTCGATCGACTCCGACGCGCACGCTCCCGGCCAGCTCGAATGGCAGCACTTCGGGTGCGCGCGAGCCGTGGAGTGCGGCGTCGAGGCCGCCCGCGTGATCGACACCTGGCCCCTCGGCGACCTGCTCGCCTGGACCACCCTGGCACGTTGAGGACAGAGCGCCGCGCGAGGCGGGCCAAATGTCGGTGTCCCGGCGTAGCTTCGGGATGTGAACCGTACCGATCGGCTCCACGCTCTGATCCAGGAGCTGCGCGCGATCTCCCCCCGGTGCCGGTCCGCCCGCGAGCTGAGCGCGCGATTAGGGGTGAGCGTCCGCACCGTCGAGCGTGACATCTCGGCTCTGCAGCAGTCGGGCATGCCCATCTACGCCGAGGCGGGCGCGAGCGGGGGCTATGTCATCGACGAGTCCGGCCCGCCGCCCCCGCTCGACCTCGCCCCCGCCGAGCCGGAGACCGAGGCCGCCCTCGACGCGCGGGCCGCGGTCGCCCGGGTGATCGCCGACGCGCTGCGAGAGCGGCGGGTGCTGCGCATCGAGTACGAAGACCGTTCGGGCGTCACGACCGAGCGCGATGTCGAGCCCGGCGTGTTCATCGGCGGGCGCGGCGGCATCTGGTATCTGGTGGGGTGGTGCCGGCTCAGGGAGGACGTCCGGGTGTTCCGTCTCGACCGCGTCGCCGCCGCGGCGCTCACCGGTGAGCCCGCCCCCGCACGGCGCAGGCTCGACGAGTACGCCCCTGACATCCCCGACCTGATCGCCCGCGACTCCGCCTCCGGCTGACGTCCCCAGCCCGCTTCTGGGGCGTCCTGGCGCCCGCCCGCCGCCGGGCAGGTGGAAGGCCCGCCACGTGGTCGTGTGGCGGGCCTGGACGGTGGGTCACTGGCCGGACGGCCGGTTCCCGAGCTGGCGGCGGAGCTCGGCGAGCTCGCGCTCCAGATCGGCGATCTGCGGCTGCGGGGCCTGGTGCTCCTGCGGAGCGTGCTGAGGCGGGCAGCCTCCGTTGGCCTGGGGCGGCCGGTAGCCATGCGGCGCGCCACCGGGCGGGCCGTACGGAGACGGGGCCTGCTGCTGGGCCCACGGCGGCGGCGGCACGGCGCCCCCGTACCCCTGCTGGGCCGGAAAGGACGACGCGGGCACGGCCTGCCTGCGGCGGCGGCCGATCGAGGTCACCAGCACCACCACGATGACGAGGCCGATGACCACGCCTCCGCCGATCAGCAGCCACGGCAGGATCGACGACGGTGTCTCGTCCTTGCCCGAGGAGATCGCCTGCTGGGTGTCGCTGATGTACTTCGCGACGTAGGGGTGGTTCGGGAAGAGCGCCTGCACCTCGCGGAACTTCGGCAGCGCCTGCGAGTAGTAGTGCCTGAAGTAGTCGTCGAGCGCCTCGTTGTACCGGGTGGACGTCAGCGCCTGCGACGGCTTGACGTTCTTCTCGTTGAGCTTCTCCTTGACGATGCTCACCGGCAGGACGAACGTCTGGCTCTCGGTGTTCTCGCCGCCGTCGGTCACCGAGCCGGCGATCAGCATCCCGATGACCTTGCCGTTCTTGCTGAAGACCGGGCCTCCGGAGTTGCCGTGGTAGGCCGGGGCCTGGGTCTGGATGTACGGCACGCCAGTCTGGGTGGCGCGCTTGGCGTTGTACGGGCCCTCGGTCAGGGCCGGGTCCAGCTTTGACTCCAGGCTGAAGAACGGGGTGTTGGTCACCAGGCCGGGGAAGCCGCTGATGTAGAGCGTGTCACCGGTCTGCACGTCCGCGTCGTCGCCCAGGGGCACGGTCGGGAGGTTCTGCTGGCCGTTGACCTTGAGCAGCGCGAAGTCCTTGCCGGGGTAGCTCTCGCCGACCGACACCAGCTCGGCGGGCACGGGCTTGGCCGTCTTGTCGACGCCGCCGCCGGGCAGGCTCTGCAGGACCGACAGGCTCTTCTGCAGGCCCTGAATCTTCAGGTGGGTGCCGTTGAAGGTGACGAAGATCTGCGTCGCCAGCTTCACGATCTCCTCGTCGGTCTGGTAGTCGCCGAGGCTCTGCAGGACCGCCTTGGCGTCCTCCTTGTTGAACTTCCCGAGCGCCTGCTGGGCGAAGAGCCGGCTGAGCTCCTCGTCACCGGTCTCGACGCAGTGGGCGCCGGTCACCATGTATCCGTCCGGCGTCACCCACCAGCCGGTGCAGAGCCCGCCGACCTCAGCGTCCAGGGACCGGTTGGGGCCCGCGGCGCGCAGGTAGGCGTTGGGATTGGCGGCCATGTGCTGGAAGACGTACTTCGCGATGCTGCGCTCGTCCTGCGCGATCTTGCCGGAGAGCGCGGCGGCGCCGGCCTGCTGGGCCAGCGCCTGGAGCGCCGACTGCTTGACCTCGGGAGTGGGGACGACGACCTGACCGCTGTAGGTCAGGCTGGTCAGCTGGACCGCGGGGTTGGCCTGGGCGGCCAGCCGGGTGCCCACGGGCACGTTGGGCGCGTCATCGGCCATGGCGGGCGCGGCCACGGCCGTCATGCTCATGGCGATCGACGCCGACGCGGCGACCATCGTGAGCTTTTTACTGATGTTTCCGTTCACGCTGGCAATCGTGGGACACGCGGCTTGTCCATGGCTTGTGACTGACTTGGCGACCGACTCCAGCGGCCGTACCAGCGGGAACGGAACAGGCCCCCGCGCATGGTCG